>NZ_KB899931.1 GCF_000378465.1 Elioraea tepidiphila DSM 17972 | reverse complement strand
GGCCAGCCGCCTCGCGATCCAGCATCAGCGCCACGTCGTGGATGGTGCGGAACAGCAGCCGCCGGACGAAGCGGCGGAACCACCAGTAGACCGTCTGCCATGGGCCGAAGTGCACCGGCAGCATCCGCCAGCCACCCGCGCTTCGTGCCATGTAGCGGATCGCGTTCAGCACCTCACGCAGATCGACTGACGGCTTCCGACCGCGCCGCGACGGCTTCGGCAGCAACGGCTCGATCCGCGCCCATTCCTCGTCCGTCAGGTCAGACGGGTAGCGCTTCGCCTTCCGGCCAAGCTCGGCCATCCGGCCTCGCGTCTCTCGGGTCCACATCCCGAGCTTGATTCATCCCCCGCCGCGTCGCGCCAAGCCATTCTCAAACGGTCACTGAGCGCTACTCCACCTTCACCGACCGGCCGAACACCAGATTGTCGGCCCGGTGCGTCACCGTCACGTTCGCCTTCATCGCGAACGGGATCATCAGGTGATAGAGCGGGATGTGGCCGAACTCGCCGTTGTGCACGCGCTGCGCCTCGTGGATCAGCGCGGTGCGCTTCTCCGGGTCGGTCGCCGCCTCGATCTCGCGGATCAGCGCGTCGACGCGCGGATTCGCGTAGCCGCCCCAGTTCCACGAGCCTCCACCCGCCTGGCCGCGCGTCATCATGATGCCGCGCAGCGTGTAGAGCGCATCGAAGGTCGGCACGCCCCAGGTGAGGCCGTAGAAGCTCGACCGTCCCTCGCGGATCTTCTGGATGAACACGCTGTTCGGCATCACCTCCAGCCGCACGCGGATGCCGATCTGCGCCAGCATCGCCGCCGCCGCCTGGCACACGCCGTCGTAGTTGCCGGCCGGGCAGTCGAGCGCGACCTCGAACCCGTCAGGATAGCCCGCCTCGGCGAGCAGGCGTTTGGCGCGCTCGCGATCGACCGCCGGCCGGGTCGCGTAAGCCGGATCGTAGCCCGTGACGAACTGAGTCCACATGCTGGCGGTCGGCACGGCGAGGCCGCGCAGCACGCGCGTGCGGATCGCCTCCATGTCGATCGAGATCGCCACCGCCTCGCGCACCCGCGCGTCCTTGAAAGGATTGCGGCCGCGGATATTGGAGGAGCCGAGCTCGTCGCGCTCCTGGTCCATCGCCAGCCACATCGTGCGGTTCTCCTGGCCGACCAGCACCTTCAGGCGCTGGTCGCGCTGCAGCCGCGCGACATCCTGGTGCGGCACGGTGTGCACGAAATCGACCTCGCCCGAGAGCAGCGCGGCGATCCGCGTCGCATCCGAGGCGATCACGACATGCTGCCACTCGGTCACGTCGGTCGGGCCCGCCGCACCGCCCCACCAGTCCGGGTTGCGCGCGAGCACGGTGCGCACGTCGGGCTCGCGCGAGCGGAACACGAACGGGCCGGTGCCGTTGGCGTTGCGCGCGGCGAAGGTCTCCTCGCGTTCGCGCAGGTTCTGCGGGCGGCTCGCGTTGTTCGCCTCCGACCACTCCTTGTCCATCATGAGCACGCGGGTGAGCTTGTCCGGGATCACCGCGTCGGGCACGCGCGTGATCAGGTCGACCACATGCGACGACACCTTCTCGGCCCGATCGACGGTATCGACATAGATCGTGAAGTTGCTGGTCGGCGAGGTCGCACGCGCGATCGAGAACACCACGTCATCCGCATCGAAGTCGTTGCCGTTGTGGAACCGCACGCCCTCGCGCAGCCAGAACCGCCAGCGCGTCGGCTCGATCTGCTCCCAGCGCAGCGCGAGGCCGGGGATCAGCTTGAGATCGTCGCCGCGATCGATCAGCGGCTCGTAGATCTGGCCCGTGATCAGGTAGGTGAAGAAGGCGTTGTTCGCGTGCGGATCGAGTGTCGCCGCGTCCGAGGTGGTGGCGAAGCGGAAGGTCTTGGCGTCGGCATCGGCCGCGACAGCCGTGAAGGCCAGCGTCGCCGCGAGCGCGAAGGAGGGTATGCGCATCATCGGTCTCCGTTGCGTGAGCGGGTGAAGCCTAGGTGCCGCGGCGCGGCGGTGCAATGGGATCAGGCGGCCACGACCGCGATCCGCGTCGCCGCATCCGTGACGACCACCGGCGTGGTGCCGATCAGATCGCCATCCGCCTGCACCGGCAGCCCTTCGGGCGCGGCGATCTCCAGCGCCGCGACACGCTGGCGGATGAGCCCCGGCAGTCCGGGCAGCAATCCGAGCGGCAGCGCGATCCCTGCGCGCAGCGCCGACCCCCAGCCGCCACGCCCGAACACGCAGGCCGAGAGGCCGACCGCGTCAGGCGTCGCCTCGGGGGCAAGCACGAAGCGGCCGCCGTAGAAACGACCCTTGGTGGCAATGACCTGCGCGCCCTCCACCGCCCTGTCCTCGAGCATCAGGCGAAGGCGGGGGAACGGCCAGGCGGCGATCTGGCGCAGCGTCTCGACGACATAGGCGCCCTTGCCGATGCGCCGCTTCAGCGCGCCGTTGAGCGACGCGACCACCGCCGCATCCAGTCCGACGCCGAGCATCTGCACGAACAGCCGGGCGCGGCCATCGGCGAAGCGGGCGGAACCCGGAATGACCAAACGCGCGCCGCCGCGCTTCAGCGCCGCCGCGATGGCCGCCGCGCCGAACGGCAGGCCGAGCTCGTGTGCGAACACGTTCGCCGTGCCGATCGGGATCACGCCGAGCCGCGCATCGCTGCCGGCGATGCCGTTCACCACCTCGGCGATGGTGCCGTCCCCGCCCGCGGCAACCACCACCCGTTCGCCACTCGCCACGGCCTCGCGCGCGAGCGCCTCGGCATGGCCGGGCGCCGCGGTATCGGCGACCGTGAAGCGGATCCCCGCCTCGGCGAGCGCGCCCGCGACCCGCTCGAAGCGGCGGCGCCGCCGCGCCCCGGCAGCGGGGTTGAAGATCACCAGCACGCGCGACCGCAGGCGCCGCGACGGGCGCCACAAACGCACAAGATATCCACAGTCGATGACACCCCGATGACAAAGAAGCGGACAGACCATTACACCTTATTGCTGACGCGTTTCATGAAATCTTCATGGCAAGATACGGAAATGCCTGCGTAGAGGGGCGCAGAGAAGCGTTGAAGGAGTGCCGCGCGCATGAACGCGCCGCTGGTCAGCCGGACCTACCGCACGGTCTTCATTTCCGATCTGCATCTCGGCACGCGCGGCTGCCGTTCCGACTTCCTGCTCGACTTCCTGCGCCGTGTGGACTGCCGCCAGCTCTATCTTGTCGGCGACGTGGTGGACGGATGGCGGCTGCGCCGGTCCTGGTACTGGGACGAGACGCATGACGAGATCCTGCGGGTGATCCTCGCCAAGGCGCGTGCCGGCACCCAGGTGACCTACATCCCCGGCAACCACGACGAGCTGTTCCGCGCCTGGATGCCGATGGAGTTCGCGGGGGTGCGGCTGCGCCGCGACGCCGAACACGTCACGGCCGATGGGCGGCGCCTGCTGGTGATGCACGGCGACGAGTTCGATTCGGTGGTGCGCTACGCCCGCTTCCTCGCCGTGCTGGGCGACTGGGCCTATACCTGCGCGCTCGTGCTGAACCGCTGGTTCAATGCCGCCCGCCGCCGCCTCGGCTATCCGTACTGGTCGCTCTCGGCCTGGCTGAAGCGCCAGGTGAAGGAGGCGGTGAAGGCGATCGACCGGTTCGAGACGGCGCTGGCCGCCGAGGCGCGCCGGCGCGGCTGCGACGGCGTGGTGTGCGGACATATCCACCACGCCGCGATCCGCGAGGTCGATGGCGTGGCCTACATGAACGACGGCGACTGGGTGGAGTCCTGCACCGCGCTGGTCGAGCACGCCGATGGCCGGCTTGAGCTGGTGGACTGGGCGGCGGAGAACCGACTGTCGTTCTGGAACCCGCCGGCGCGGGCGGCAGCCCTTGCTCCGGCGTAGGCGACCCTCGCGCGATGATGCGCTGCCCTGGTTCACCCCGGCCGGCCCCGTGCGCATCCTGATCGTTTCGGATGCGTGGATGCCGCAGGTGAACGGCGTGGTGCGCACGCTCGCCACCGTGCGCGACGAACTCGCGCAGATGGGCCACGTCGTGGAGGTGGTGGGACCCGATCGGTTCCGCACGATTCCCGCACCGACCGAGCCGGATGTGCGGCTCGCGATCCTGCCGGGGCGGCGGCTGCGCGCGATCATCGACGAGTTCGCCCCCGATGCGATCCATATCGCGACCGAAGGCCCGCTCGGCCTTGCCGCGCGCCGGCTCTGCCTGAAGCGCGGCTGGCCCTTCACCACGGCCTTCCACACTCGCTTCCCCGAATACCTCAAGGCGCGGCTCGGCGTGCCGCTCGGGCTGACCTGGGCGCTCATGCGCCGCTTCCACCGGCCCTCGGCGGCGGTGCTCACGGCGACCGCGTCGTTGCGCGAGGAGCTCGTCGCGCGCGGCTTCCGCAACATCGCCGCCTGGACGCGCGGGGTCGATCTCGGGCTGTTCCGCCCGCGCGAGCGCGGCGCGCTGAACCTGCCGCGCCCGGTGTTCCTCTATGTCGGCCGGGTGGCGGTGGAGAAGAACATCGAGGCGTTCCTGTCCCTCGATCTGCCCGGCTCGAAGGTGGTGGTGGGCGACGGCCCGGCGCGGCCGGCGCTGCAGGCGCGCTTCCCCGACGCGCATTTCCTGGGCGCGAAGTTCGGCGAGGATCTCGCCGCGGCCTACGCCGAGGCCGACGTGTTCGTGTTCCCCTCCCTCACCGACACCTTCGGCCTGGTGATCGTCGAGGCGCTCGCCTGTGGCACGCCGGTCGCCGCCTACCCGGTGATGGGCCCGAAGGACGTGATCGACGGCGCGCCCGTGGGCGCGCTCGACCACGATCTCGCCGCAGCCGCCCGCGCCGCGCTCCGGCTCGATCGCGGGGCCTGCCGTCGCTTCGCCGAAGGGTTCTCCTGGCGCCGCTGCGCCGAGATCCTGCTCGAACGCCTCGCACCGATCGAGCGCGCTGCCTGAGCCGCGCGCCCGTACCACCTATTCGTCCCAGGCGTGCACGACCGTGTGGCGGGCGATCCGCCCGCCCGCGAGTTCGAGCACGGCGATGCCGAACACCTTCGCCCCGTCAGGATAGGTGCAGTCCTGGGTGAAGGCGAGCCGATCCCCCTCCGCGATCGTGACATCGACGCGATGGGCGATGTTGCGGCTGCACATGTCGTCCCAGAAGGCGCGGATCGCCGCCCGGCCCTTGACCTCGCGCGGCCGGCTCGGCGGGTTGTTGCGGTCGACCACGCGGATGGTCGCGTCGTCGCCATAGAAGCCGATGAAGGCCTCGGCGTCGCGCGCCTCGATCGCCCGCTTGATCGCGGGGCCGCTGACGGCGGTGAGCGTCGTTGCCATGACAGTCTCCCTTCAGGCCGGGTTGCGCCCGGCATGATCCCGTCAGCGCGTCGGTGCCGTCCGCGCACGCTCCGCCGCCAGCCGCAGCACGGTGTCGGTCTCGCTGCGGAAACCCGCCGGATCGACCTGCATGCCCTGCAGCACCGTGCTCCAGTGGCGCACGATCGCGGCCATCGCCACGGCCTCGCGGAGCTCCTGGTCGGTCGCGCCGTTCGCCTTCGCGGCGGCGGTGTGGAAGTAGACGCAGTACTGGCACGGGATCTGGGCGGCGACCGCGAGCCCGATCAGCTCCTTGACCTTGCCGTTCAGCGCGGTGTCGGGGCTGAGCTGCACCGCCTTGAACGAGGCCCAGGCGCCGGCGATACCGGATTCCGGAAACATCCGGAAGAAGCCCGGCACGAGGCCGAGTGTCTGCTCGATATCCTGATAGGCGGCGCGCGCGCCGGCATCCTCGGCGGAAGCCGGGAGACTCACGGCAAGCGTGCCGGCGAACGCCAGCGCGGGAGCCAGCGCACGCAGTGTGATGGGTCGCATCGTTGGTCCTCCGTATCGGGCCGTGCCAGAGCGCGCCATCCGCTCCGTCGGCTTGTCGAGAGGTTGCCGCAACGGCGTGGCCGTTGCTTCGCCCGAACGGACCACGGGCGCGATGGTCCGTTCGGGCCAGGTCAGACCCTGCGTCGTGCCGCGAACGCGGCCGCCGCCGCCCGCGTCGGCAGGTCGAGCTTCAACAGGATGTTGGCGACGTGCCGTTTCACGGTGTGCTCGCTGAGCGCCAGCCTCGCTGCGATCGCGGCATTGCCCAGCCCGTCCGCGATCAGCCCGAGCACCTCCCGCTCGCGCCCGCTCAGCGCCGCGAGGTCGGGCTCCGCCGGGCTGCGCGCGCGCGGTTCGAGATGCTGCTCGGCCACCACCGCCAGCAGCGGCACCGGCCCGTCCATCCCGCCGATCGTCGTGGCGCCGCGTTCCTTGAAGTGCAGCCCCGAGCCCGCGACCAGATCGCGCACCACGCCGGAGACGAGGATCTCCCCGGCACCGGCGAGCGCCGCGATGCGCTCGGCGACATGCAGGGCGAGCCCGGCCGCCTGTGTGCTGCGCAGATCGACCTCGCCGGCATGCACGCCGATCGCAAGCGCGATGCCGAGCGCGGCCGACTCGTGCCGCAGCGCGACCGCGGCATGCACGGCGCGCGCGGATCCATCAAACCGCGCGGCGATCGTCTCGCTGCCGCTGCCGATCACGCGACCGCCGTGACGCGCCGTGATCTCGTCGGCACGGCCGTGCAGGTGCGCGATACGCTCCGCCCAGAGCCGGTCGCCGAGCCGCGCTGCCGCGCGTTCGGGATGGGCCAGACGGGCGACCAGCAGGGTCGCCAGCACCCGGTCGGACGCGGCGGCGCTGTGCGTGCCGGTGAGGAACTCCTCGATCGCATCGACCACGCGATCGATGTCCCCGGTCCAGATCGGGTGGTCGCGACCGGGCAGCTCGACGAACCGTGCCCCCGGGATGCGCTCGGCGAGGAAGCGCCCGGCGGCGAACTTCACGCGCGCATCCTCGCGGCGGTGGATCACCAGGGTGGGCACGCGGATCGCGCCCAGCACGCCGCGCACGTCGATCGTCGCGTTCATCCGCGCGAGCGCGATCGCCGCCGTCGGGCTCACCGAGAGGCGCTCGAAGCGCGCCCACCAGGCGCTGAAACGCGGGTCGTGCACCAGGCCGGGTGCGAAGCTCGCGAGCGAGGCGCCCGTGCCCCAGCTCTGTTCGGCCTTGCGCACGAAGTCGGCGAACTGCTCGGCACTCAAGACCGCGCTGTGGAACTGCGCGTAGCCGCCGTAGAGCACCAGCGCGCGCGTCCGCTCGGGGTACGTGGCGGCGAACAGGATCGACATCGGCGCGCCCTCGGAGGCGCCGAGCAGCGCCGCGCGCCCGCTGCCGACCGCATCCATCACCGCGCGCACATCGTCCATCCGGGTCTCCAGATCCGGCAGGTGCTGCACATCCACCCGGTCGCTGAGCCCGGTGCCGCGCTTGTCGAAATGGATCACCCGCGCGAATGCCGAGAGCCGACGCAGCAGGTGGCTGTAGCCCGGCTCCTCCCAGTGCAGCTCCAGGTTCGAGATGAAGCCGGGCACGAACACGAGGTCGATCGGCCCCTGGCCGGTCACCTGGTAGGCGATCCGGACCCCGCCACTCAGGGCATAGCGTGTGTGGGGCGTCTGCACTCCCCGTCTCCGGGCCGCTCCGACTCAGGGTAGCAGGTCCGGCGCTGCCCGCGACAGCGCGCGTGGCGGTTTGGCGCGCGCGTGGCCGCATGCTAAGCGCGCGGCGCCATGGTCCCGGCGCCCCCTTCAGCCTGATCCGACCGCGTGCTCAAGCGACTCCTGCGCCATCCGCGCGCCCTCGCCCTCGGCGCGGCCGCCATCGCGGCTTGGCTCCGCCTCGTCCACCGCACCACGCGCTGGCGCATCGAGGGGCGCGAGCACGCCCGCGCGGTGTGGGAGTCGGGCGTTCCCGCGATCGGTGCGTTCTGGCACGAGCAGGTGCCGCTGATGGCGTTCATCTGGACGCACCGGATCGCCGGCGAAGCGGGGCCGGGGCGGATGCGCTGCGTCGTGCTGGTGAGCCGCCACCGCGACGGCAGGCTGATCGGCGACATCGCGACCCGCCTCGGCATCGAGGCAACCTACGGCAGTTCGTCGAAGGGCGCGCTCGAAGGCTTCCGCGAGCTGCTGCGCCTGCTCGAGGATGGCCACACGGTCGCCATCACGCCGGACGGTCCGCGCGGCCCGCGGCGCGTCGCCCAGCCCGGTGTGGCGCGGCTCGCGGCGCTGTCCGGCGCCAAGGTGGTACCGGTCGGCATCGCCGTCTCACGGCGCCGGCGGCTCAAGACCTGGGACCGGATGATCTTCCCGCTGCCCTTCGGCCGCGGCGGCATGGTGTATGGCGCACCGATCGCAGTTGCGCCGGACGCGGACGAGAGCGCCGTCCTGGCGGAGATCGCCGCGGCCATGGATGCGGCGGCCGCGCGCGCCGAGGCGCTTGCCGAGGGTCGCGCGTGAGCCCCACCGGCGCGCTCTGGCGGGCGGCCGCCACGCTCGCCGCGCCCGCCCTGCCGCTCTGGCTCGCCCGCCGCGCCCGGCGCGGCAAGGAGTTCCCCGCGCGGCTGCCCGAGCGTCGCGGCATCGCCCGGTTGCCGCGGCCGGCGGGGCGGCTGCTCTGGCTGCACGCCGCCTCGGTCGGCGAGACCCAGTCCGTGCTGCCGCTGATCGCGCGGCTGCGCGAGAGCCGCCCCGATCTCGCCGTGCTGCTCACCACCGCCACGGTGACCGCGGCGCGGCTGATCGGCCACCGCCTCGGCGAGCGCGCGGCCGATCCCGAACGGTCCGGCCTGCTGCCCGGGCATCCCTGGCTGATCCACCAGTTCGCCCCGCTCGACGTGCCGGCCTGGATCAGCCGTTTCCTCGACCACTGGCGCCCCGACGCGGCGGGCTTCGTCGAGAGCGAGCTCTGGCCGAATGCGCTCACGGCGCTCGGCAGCCGCGGAGTACCGGTGGCGCTGATCAACGCGCGGCTGTCGGCGCGCTCCTTCGCGCGCTGGCGGCTCGCCCCGGGGCTCGCGCGCCGGCTGCTCCGCGCCTTCGCGCTGGTCCTGCCGCAATCCGCCGGCGATGCCGAGCGGCTCGCCCGGCTCGGCGCGACCGTATCGCCGCCCGGCAACCTCAAGCTTGCGACGCCACCCCTGCCGGCCGACGAGACCGAGCGCGCCCGTCTCGCCGCCCTGTTCGGCGCTGATCCCGTCTGGGTCGCCGCCAGCACCCATGCCGGCGAGGAGACGCAGGTTCTTGCCGCTCATCGTCTCGCCCTCGCGGCCGTCCCGGCGCTGCGGCTGATCCTCGCGCCGCGGCACCCGGAGCGCGGCGCCGAGGTCGCCGAGACGGCTGCCGCCGCGGGCTTCGCTGCCGGCCGGCGCAGCGCGGGTGAGGACCCCGACGGCCCGGTCTGGATCGCCGACACGCTGGGCGAGCTCGGCCTCTGGTACCGCCTGGGCCTGGGCGCCTATGTGGGGGGATCGCTGATCCCGCGCGGCGGGCAGAACCCGCTGGAGCCCGCCCGGCTCGGCCTGCCGGTGGCGTTCGGGCCCGACATGGGCAACTTCGCCGAGATCGCCGCCATGCTGCGCGCGGCCGGGGCGGCGAGCGAGGTCGGCGATGCCGCGGCACTCGCCGCCTGGGCCGTGCGGCTGGTGCGCGAGCCGGCCTGGCGCGCCGAGGCCGGGCGCGCCGCCGCGACCGCTGCTGCGACGCACGCCATGGTGCTGGACCGGATGGCCGAAGGGCTGCTAGGCCTTCTCCCGGCAGGGGAGCACACGGAAGGGTAGAGGCAAGGATGCTGCGCGCACCCGAGTTCTGGCGCCCTGGCGGAGGCGGACTGCCCGCCCTGCTTCTGTCCCCCTTCTCGGCCCTCTATGCCGGCGCCACCAAGCGCCGCGTGGCGCGCGAGGGCTGGCAGGCGCCGGTGCCGGTGATTTGCTGCGGCAATGTCACCGCCGGCGGCGCCGGCAAGACCACGGTCGCGATCGACCTGCTGGACCGGCTGCGCCGCCGAGGGGTCGAAGCGCATGGGCTGCTGCGCGGCTATGGCGGTCGGCTGAAGGGCCCGGTGCGGGTCGACCCCGAGCGTCACGACAGCCGCGATGTCGGCGACGAGGCGCTGCTGCTCGCGGGCGTCGCGCCGACCTGGGTCTCGGCGGACCGCGCGGCCGGAGCACGCGCGGCGATCGCCGAGGGCGCGCAGGCGATCGTGATGGATGACGGGCTGCAGAACCCCACGCTCGCCAAGTCGCTGTCGCTGCTGGTGGTCGATGGCGGGTTCGGCTTCGGCAATGGCCGCGTGATCCCGGCCGGGCCGCTGCGCGAGCCGGTGGCGGCCGCCGCCGCGCGCGCCCATGCCGCCGTGCTGATCGGCGCGGACGAGACCGGCGTGCTCGCTGCCCTGCCGGCCGAACTGCCGGTGCTGCGCGCGCGGCTGACCCCGGGGCCGGAGACGGCGATGCTGGCCGGCCGGCCGGTGCTCGCCTTCGCCGGCATCGCCAACCCGCGCAAGTTCTTCGACACGCTGACCGAGGCCGGGGTGATCGTGGTCGGGCGCCAGAGCTTCGCCGACCATTATCCCTACGACGAGACCGACATCCGGGCGCTGCTGAAGGAGGCCGAGGCGCTGCACGCCCTGCCGGTGACCACCCGCAAGGACATCGTGCGCGTGCCGGCGGAGTTCCGTGACCGGATCGCGGTGGCCTCGATCGGCATCGCCTGGGACGACGAGGCGGCGCTCGAAGGTCTGCTCGCGCCGCATTTCCCGGCCCCGGTGCCCGAACCCCTGCCGGCGTGACCGAACCCAGGCTGCTGCGCCGCCTCCGCTGGCGCGTGGAGGCGGGGCTCGTCCGCGCGCTGTTCGCGGCCGTGCGCACGCTCGGGCTGCGCCGCGCCTCCGATCTCGGCGGCTGGGCCGGGCGCACGCTCGGGCCGAAGCTGCCGGTCAGCCGCGTGGCCGAGGTCAATCTCCGCCTCGCCTTCCCGGAGCGCGACGCGGCCTGGCGGGGCGCCACGATCCGCGCGATGTGGGACAATCTCGGCCGGGTGGCGGGCGAACTCCCGTTCCTGCCCGCGCTGATGGACGATCCGGGGGCGGTCACGGTCGAGGGCGCCGAAGAGTTCGACGCGATCGCGCGCGCAGGCCGCCCGGCGATCGTGTTCTCCGGCCACTTCGCCAACTGGGAGATCTTGACCCCCACCGCGGCGCGGCGCGCCCCGACCGCGGTGGTCTATCGCGCGATCGGCAACCCGTTGATCGATGCGCTGGTGGCCGCGCTGCGCCAGGCCGCCATCGGTGGCGGGACGGGGATGATGCAGCCGAAGGGCACGGCTGGGGCACGCGAGACGCTTGCGCATCTGCGCCGCGGCGGTGTGGTCGGGATGCTGATGGATCAGAAGATGAACGACGGCATCGAGGCGCGGCTGTTCGGCGTGCCGGCGATGACCGCGCCGGCGCTCGCGCATCTGGCACTGCGCTTCCGCTGCCCCGTGTTCCCGACGCGCGCGCTGCGTCTCGGCCCCGCGCGGTACCGTGTCGTCGTGGAGCCACCCCTCCCCCTGCCCGACACGGGCGACCGCCATACCGACATCGCGGCGCTGACCCAGGCGGTGAACGACACGCTGGAGCGCTGGATCCGTGACCGGCCCGCCGAGTGGCTCTGGCTGCACCGCCGCTTCGACAAGGCGCTCTATCGCTGAGCCGGCTCAGCCGGCGCGCAGCGTGGCCGAGACCGTCTCGATGTGGCGCCTGAGCGCGACCGCGCTCTCGGCGAGCGACCGCGCCGCCGCGCGGCCCTGCTCGGCACGCGCCGCGTTCGCCTCGGTCGCCCGCTCGACCGCGGCGACGCGCTCGGCCACCGACTGCGCCGCCCCGGCGGCGCTCTGCGAGGAGCGCACGATCTCGGCGATCGCGGCGGCCTGCTGCTCCATGGTCGCGGCGATGGCGGCGGTGGCGGCTTCGAGCTCGCGGATCGCGGCGACGATGCCCGAGACCGTCTGCACGGTCCGCTCGGCCACGCGGCCCGCGCCGGCGATCTCCATCGCGATCTCCTCGGTCGCCTTGGCGGTCTGGGTCGCGAGCGCCTTCACCTCGGAGGCGACCACGGCGAAGCCCTTGCCGGCCTCGCCGGCGCGCGCCGCCTCGATGGTGGCGTTCAGCGCCAGCAGGTTGGTGCGCGCGGCGACATCGCCGATCACCGAGGTGACGTCCTCGATCCGGCGCGTGGCGCGGCCGAGATCCGCGACCGTCGTGTCGGCGCTCGCCGCCTCCTCGGCCGCCCGGGTCGCCATCGCCGCCGCAGCACTGAGGCGGCGGGTGATCTCGGCGATCGAGGCGGTCATCTCCTCGGCCGCCGCGGCCGCGACCTGAAGATCGGCCGAGGCCCCCTGGGCGGCCGCCGCGACGGCGGCAGCGTCCGCGCGCATTGCCGCCGCACCGGTGGCGATCGCCTCCGCCGTCTCGCCCGTCTCCCCCGACGCGGCCTCGACCGCCGAGGCGATGCCGCCCACGTCGCGCTCCACCCGTTCGGCGAGCGAGGTGGCGACCGCGCGCTTCGCCTCGGCCGCGGCGGCGCGCGTGCGCTCGGCCTCCTCGGCCAGACGACGCACCTCGGCGCCGGCCGCGCGCGCCTCCTCGGCCGCACGCTCGGCCGCGGGCAGCGCCTGCTCGACGCGGAGCGCGAGCCAGCACAGGGTCACGGTCTCGGCGATCACGATCACGGCGTGCAGCACCACGCGGCCGAGATCGGCGCCCTCAGGGAACACCAGCGCCGGCGCCACCACGTTGAGCGTCAGGTGGTGCAGCGCCGTGACCCCCGCGCCGGCGAGGATCACCCGCCAGTCGGCGAAGGCGGCGAGAATCGCCAGCGCGGCGAAGAAGTACATGTGCAGGTCGATCTGCCAGGGATGCCCTGCGGCCTCCGCGACCAGCATGGCCGGCGCGCCGACCACGCCGACGGCGATGGCGAGCCGCGTGCCGAGGCCGGTCGGATCGCTCCGCCACAGCACCGTCGCCACCCCGGCGAACAGGGCCATGATCGCCATCGCGAGCCAGGGATCGCCGCCGAACGCCCAGGCGGCAAGGCCGGCAACCGGGAGGTGCAGCCACAGCAGGCCGAGCAGGAAACGGGCGGCGGCGGCGCGCAGCGCCTCGAGCGCATTGCTCTCGACGTCGGTGGGGAGGGTCATCCGGATGTCCTTGCGAAACAGCCCCGCAGCGCCGCGGCATTCAGCACCAGGATGGCCCCGGCGGCACGCAGCCGGGCGATCCCGCCCGGCTCGACCGCCGCCAGCACGCCGCCGGCGAGGCTGCTGACCGGCACCGCCTCTGCCGCCATGGCGCGCAGCGCCGCCTGCTCTGCCGCGATCGGGCCGAACCAGGCGAGCACCATGCCGCGCTCGGGCGGGGAGAGGGCGACGGCGGCCACCAGCACCGGGCTCGCGAGCGCCAGCAGGGCGGCAGGCAGCAGGGCGCGCAGGCCGGCGCGCGGGGTGGTCCGCGGAGGGGGCATGGCGCGACGGTAGCGGCGAGGAATGAACGGCCGGTTGACGCGCCTGCGCAGACACGAAGGCAGAGTGAGCGCGGGAACGCTGCGCTCAGACGGGACGGAGCACCGCCGCGAGGGGCCGGCTCAGGCTGAACGGGGCCGCCGCTGTCCGATCTGCCGCCGGGCCCGCGGCGGTTAAAGGTCCATGCGCCCTCGGGCCGCGCCGTGCTGGTGGAGACGCGCGCGGTCGAGCTCGACAGCCTGGTCGCCAGCCGCGGCCCGGACGGCCGGCGCAATCCGGCCTATCCGCGCGAGGAGGGCATCCAGCCGCGCGACCGCGGCGCCGCGCCCTGGCGCCATAGGCCGCGCTCACGCCTCGGGCATCGGCGGCAGCGCGGTCTGCGGGTCGAGCGGCGTGCCGCGCCAGCCGATCTCGAAATGGAGATGCGGCCCCGTGACGCGCCCCGTCGCGCCGACCGCGCCGATGATCTCGCCCTTGGCCACACGCTGCCCGACGCGCACATCGATGCGTGAAAGGTGCATGCAGGTCGAACTCACCCCGTGGCCATGATCGAGCACGACGGTCGAGCCGGGGAAATACATCTCCGGCTGCGCCAGCCGGACGATGCCCGAGCACGCGGCGGCGACGGGCGTGCCGGTCGGGCGCGCGACATCGACGCCGAAATGCGGCTGGCGCGGCTGGCCGTTGAGGATGCGGCGCGAGCCGAACACGCCGCTGATCCGTCCCGTCACCGGCCAGTCGAACCCTTCGGTGAAGAAGGGTTCGGGCGTGTCGTG
Organism: Elioraea tepidiphila DSM 17972; assembly: GCF_000378465.1. Taxonomy (GTDB): domain Bacteria; phylum Pseudomonadota; class Alphaproteobacteria; order Acetobacterales; family Acetobacteraceae; genus Elioraea; species Elioraea tepidiphila. The sequence goes on along the minus strand of NZ_KB899931.1, from coordinate 73,452 downwards.
GCCGCCGCGCGCCTCGCGCAGCATCTCGCGTTCGCGCGCGATGCGTTCGAGGGTTTCCGGCGGCGGCGTGACCATGGCCGGCGGCAGGCCGGTGATCGGCTGTTCGAGCCAGCGCCGCGGCGCGACCGCGAGCGTGATGGTCTCGCGCGCCCCGCCCGGCCGGGTGACCGCGAGCGTGGACTTCTCCGCCGCATCGCGGCCGAAGCCGAAAGCGAAGGCGCCGGAGGCGGCGACGCGGACGCCGCGTCCGTCGAGGGCGAGCCGCGTGCCCGGCGGGGCCATGCCGGTGACGAAGGCGCCCTGCTCGATCCGCCCGTCGAGCGTGACCGCGCGGGCCGGCGCGGTGAGCAGGCAGAGCGGGCTGGCGAGCAACAGCCGTCGTGCGATCACAAGAGCGTCTCCTGCACTGGCGTGTCCTTGGTGCGGCGCGAGGGTCCGCCCTCGGCGATCACGCGCGCCTCGCCATCGGCGAAGCGCAGCCCGAGCCTCTTGCCCGGCGTGACCGCGTGCGCGGAGGTCACGGCATGGCCCGCCGTGTCGGTGACGAGGGCGAAGCCGCGCGCCAGCACGGACTGGTACGAGACGGCATCGAGCCGCGGGCTCAGCGCGCCGAGCCGTGCCGCGGCGGCGGCGAGCGCGCGGGCGACGCGGTCGTCCAGCCGATGCGAGACGAGATCGAGGGCCGCGCGCTTGCCCGCGATCGTCTCGCGCGGGTGCGGCAGGCGCGCGGCACTGCGGTCGAGCGCGTGGCGCCGGGTCGCGAGCAGAGCGACGATCGCCGCATCCAGCCGGGCCGAGCGGTCGTCCAACCGCTGCTGCGCCGCCGCGATCAGCGCCGGCAGGTCGGGGATGAAGCGCTCGGCGCGTTCCAGCCGGAGCCGCCGCTCGTTGACGATGCGCGCGATCGCGGACGAGGCGCGCGCGCGCACCTGGTCGAGATGGCGGATCAGATCGACGCGCACCGGCACGGCGAGCTCGGCCGCCGCGGTCGGGGTCGGCGCGCGCATATCGGCGGCGAAGTCGATCAGCGTGGTGTCGGTCTCGTGGCCGACCGCGCTGATCAGCGGGATCGCGCTCGCCGCCGCCGCGCGCACGACCGCCTCGTCGTTGAACGCCATCAGGTCCTCGAGGCTGCCGCCGCCGCGCGCGACGATCAGCAGGTCGGGGCGCGGGATGGCGCCGTTCTCCGGCAGCGCGTTGAAGCCGTCGATTGCGGCCGCGATCTGCTCGGCCGCGCCGTTGCCCTGCACCGCGACGGGCCAGACCAGCACCTCGCGCGGGAAGCGGTCGGCGAGGCGATGGAGGATGTCGCGGATCACCGCGCCGCGCGGCGAGGTGACGATGCCGATCACGCGCGGGATGCGCGGGATGGGCCGCTTGCGCGCGGCGTCGAACAGCCCCTCGGCCGCGAGCTTCTTGCGCAGCGCCTCGATGCGCGCGAGCAAGGCGCCCTCGCCCGCGTATTCCAGCCGTTCGATCTGCAACTGGTAGGTCGAGCGGTCCGCGTAGGTGGTGAGCTTGCCGGTGGCGATCACCTCGACGCCGTTCTCGGGGGCGAGCCCGAGCCGCGGCACGGCCGATTTCCAGATCACCGCGGCGAGCTTGGCGTTCTCGTCCTTGAGCGAGAGATAGACATGGCCCGAAGGGTAGCGCTTCAGCTCGGTGATCTCGCCGCGCACGCGGATGCGGCCGAACTCCCCCTCGAGCGTGCGGCGGATCGCGGTCGCGAGCTCCGAGACGGCGAACTCGGGCAGGTTGTGGCCGGGCGGGGCGTCTTGCATCGGCCGCCACCATAGGCGAGCAAGGCCGCGTCGGCGAAGCGCGCGGAAGGGGGCTCACGTGAAGGTTCTGCTGGTCGGGTCCGGGGGCCGCGAGCACGCGCTGGCCTGGGCGATCGCCGCCTCGCCGCTCGTCGAGCGCCTCTGGTGCGCGCCGGGCAATCCCGGGATCGCGCAGGAGGCGACCTGCGTGCCGATCGGCGCGACGGACATCCCCGCGCTGGTGGCGTTCGCCCGGGAGAACGCGGTCGATCTGGTGGTGCCGGGGCCCGAGGCGCCGCTGGTCGCCGGCCTCGCCGATGCCTGCGCCGAGGCCGGGATCGCCTGTTTCGGCCCGAGCGCCGCGGCCGCCCGGCTGGAAGGCTCCAAGGCGTTCATGAAGGAGGTCTGCGCCGCCGCCGGGGTGCCGACCGCCCCCTCGGCGACCTTCACGGACGCGGAGGCGGCCAAGGCGCATGTGCGGCGGGAAGGCGCGCCGATCGTGGTCAAGGCCGACGGGCTCGCCGCCGGCAAGGGCGTGGTGGTGGCTGCGACCGTGGCGGAGGCCGAGGCCGCGATCGACGCCTTCATGCGCGACCGCGTGCACGGCGAGGCGGGTGCCGCCGTGGTGATCGAGGCCTGTCTGGTCGGCGAGGAGGTGTCGTTCTTCGCCCTCTGCGACGGCGCGCACGCCGTGCCGTTCGGCGCGGCGCAGGACCACAAGCGCGTGGGCGAGGGCGATACAGGGCCGAACACCGGCGGCATGGGGGCCTACGCGCCGCCGCCCGCCTTCACGCCCGAACTGGAACGGCAGGTGATGGCGGCGATCGTGCAGCCGACGCTGGCGGAGATGGTCCGCCGCGGCGCACCGTTCCGCGGCGTGCTCTTCTGCGGCCTGATGCTGACCGAGGCGGGGCCGCGCCTCCTGGAGTTCAACGTGCGCTTCGGCGATCCCGAGTGCCAGGTGCTGATGCTCCGGCTGATGAGCGACCTCGTGCCGGCCATGCAGGCTGCCTGCGACGGCGTGCTCGATCGCTTCGCAGTCCGGTTCGAACCCGTGTCGGCGATCGCGGTGGTGATGGCCGCGCGGGGCTATCCGGGCACGCCGGTGACGGGCAGCGAGATCCGCGGCCTGGATCGTGCCGCCGCGGTGCCGAAGGTCCGGGTGTTCCATGCCGGCACGCGCGCGGAGGGCGGGCGCATCGTCGCGGCGGGCGGGCGGGTGCTGAACATCTGCGCCACCGGAACCACGCTGGCCGAGGCGCGCGATGCGGCCTATGCCGCCATCGATGCGATCGACTGGCCGGAAGGGTTCTGCCGCCGCGACATCGGCCACCGCGCTTTCGGCCGCTGAGCCACCCGATGCGCCGGTCGATGCGCCGGCGCCGCCCACGAATCGCCTTCCCCGTCGTGGGATCGGCTGGCACACTCCGGCGATCAGGCGCGCCCGAGACGCGCCCCATGGGAGGAGAGACGATGTCCACACGGATCACCCGCCGTGCGACCCTTGCCCTGAGCGCGGCCGCGCTCGCCACGCCCGCGATCGGTCAGCCCCGCTTCCCCGACCGTCCGATCCGTCTGATCTGCCCCTGGCCGGCCGGCGGCTCGACCGACGGACAGATGCGTGCCTTCGCCGAAGCAGCCGGCAAGCATCTCGGCCAGCCGGTGGTGATCGAGAACCGGCCCGGGGCCTCCGGCACGCTCGGCGCGATCGCGATGAGGCAGGCCCGCCCCGACGGCTACACGCTCACGCAGTTCCCGATCACGGTGTTCCGTTTCCCCTTCATGCAGGACAATCCGGCCTGGGATCCGCTGACTGATTTCACCTATGTCACGCATCTCACCGGCTATCTGTTCGGCGTCACGGTGCGTGCGGACAGCGAGTTCAAGACCTTCCAGGACCTGATCGCCTGGGCGAAGGCCAATCCGGGCCGGCTCAGCTACGGCACGCCCGGCGTGGGCACGACGCTGCACATCACCATGGAGCGGATCGCGCAGGCCGCCGGCGTCGAGTTCCTGCACGTGCCGTTCCGTGGCTTCGCCGACAATTCCGCAAGCCTGCTCGGCGGCAACACCATGGCGCTGGCGGACAGCTCGGCCTGGGCGCCGCTGGTCGAGGCCGGGCGGATGCGCGCCCTCTGTGTCTGGACGGGCGAGCGTGTGGCGCGCTTCCCCGACGTGCCGACGCTGCGCGAGCTCGGCTATGACATCGTCTCGACCTCGCCCTATGGCGTGGGCGGGCCTGCGGGAATGCCCCCCGAGGTGGTGCGCACGCTGGATGCGGCGTTCCTCAAGGCGCTCGACGATCCTCAGCATCTCGAGGTGCTGAAGCGCTTCGACATGGTGAAGGTCGCGCTGAATCACGCCGCCTACACCGAGGAGGTGAAGCGGATGGTCGCGATCGAGAAGGAGATCGTGCAGCGGCTCGGGCTGAAGGTCTGAGTCACCGCCGCGCGGCGAAGAAGTCGCGCAGCAGGGCCGCGGCCTCCGACTCGGCCACGCCGCCGACCACCTCGGGCCGATGGTGCGTGGTCGGCTGGTCGAAGATGCGCGGCCCGTGCTCGATGCCGCCGCCCTTCGGGTCGTAGGCGCCGAACACCACGCGGCGGACGCGGAACAGCGCGATCGCCGCGGCGCACATCGCACAGGGCTCCAGCGTGACGAACAGGTCGCAGTCGGGCAGGCGCGGCTCGCCACGCAGAGCCGCCGCCGCGCGCAGCGCCAGCAGTTCGGCATGCGCGGTCGGGTCGGCGCGTTCCTCCACCCGGTTGCCGGCACGCGCGAGCACCGCGCCGCCGGCATCCGTCACCACGGCGCCCACCGGCACCTCGCCGCGGGCGCCAGCGGCGCGCGCCTCGTCCAGCGCCACCGCCATGGGGGAGAAACGCCGCTCCATCCGCGCTACATCACCCGGATGACGCGAAGGGACAACCGATGAAGCGCGCCGGGACCGGCACGGGCGAGCGGATCGCCAAGTGGCTCGCCCATGCCGGCATCGCCAGCCGGCGCGATGCTGAGAAGATGATCGCCGAGGGCCGCGTGGCCGTGAACGGACGGCGTCTTACCGACCCGGCCGTGCTGGTCGAGCCGGGCGACGCGGTGACGGTGGACAAGGTGCCCGTGGAGCCGCCCGGCCGGGCGCGGCTGTTCCGCTACCACAAGCCGCGCGGCCTGCTGGTCACTGCGCGCGACCCGCAGGGCCGGCCGACCGTGTTCGAGCGCCTGCCGCCCGAGCTGCCGCGCGTCGTCTCGGTCGGGCGGCTCGATCTCAACAGCGAGGGGCTGCTGCTGCTCACCACCGACGGCGAGCTCGCGCGCCGGCTCGAACTGCCCGAGAACGGCTGGCTGCGGCGCTATCGCGTGCGCGTGCACGGCCACCCCGATCCGAAGGCACTCGCTGCATTGGCGCAGGGCAGCACGATCGACGGCGTGCGCTACGGGCCGATCGAGGCAGGGCTCGATGCGATCAAGGGCGACAATGCCTGGCTCACGGTCTCGCTGCGCGAGGGCAAGAACCGCGAGGTCCGCCGGGTGATGGAGCACCTCGGCCTGCCGGTGCTGCGGCTGCTGCGCGTCTCCTATGGCCCCTTCGTGCTGGGCAAGCTGCCGCGCGGTGCGGTCGAGGAGGTGCCGGCGAAGGTGCTGCGCGAGCAGCTCGGGATCGCCGCACCGAAGCGTCGGCGGTGATGCGGGTGATCGCCGGCGCCTGGCGTGGCAAACGGCTCGTCGCGCCGCCCGGCACCGCGACCCGCCCCACCGCCGACCGGGCGCGCCAGACCGTGTTCGACGTGCTCTGGCATGCGCGCTGGGCCGGCCGGGGCGTGATCGAGGGGGCGCGTGTGCTGGATGCCTTCGCGGGCTCGGGCGCGATGGGACTCGAGGCGCTGTCGCGTGGCGCGGCGGAGGTGACGTTCCTCGAGACCGATCCGGCCGCGCTGGCCGCGATCCGTGCCAATCTGCGCGCGTGCCGCGCCGAGCCGCGCGGACGCGTGGTCCGTGCCGATGCAACGGCCCCGCCACCGGCGCCGGCACCCTGCGGGCTCGTGTTCCTCGACCCGCCCTACGGCAAGGGACTGGTTGCGGCGGCCCTCCCGGCGCTGGATCGGATGGGATGGATCGGGCGCGAGGCGGTGGTGGTGGCCGAGCTTGGCGCCGGCGAGCCCTTTGTCTGTCCCGACGGCTTCATCATCGAGGACGAACGTGTGATCGGCGCGGCGCGCGTGCTGGTGCTGCGGCGCCGGGGGTCAATGGATCGGTAACGGCTTGGCGGTAAGCCCGGTGCATGGGCGATGCGCTTGCCTTCGAGGTGATGATCTGGGCGCCGATCGCCACGCGCCATGGCGGCAAGGGATGGTGGTACCTGGTCGGCATGCACGACTCGGTGATCGACGCGGCCTTGCAGTTCAGCGAACTGGTCGAGGAGTTTCCCAGCCCCGCCGTGGTCGTGACGCTGGTGGAATCGGTGCTGAACCGGGAAACCGGGCGCTACCACGACAAGATCATCCGCGCACGCGGGCGCATGCCGGGCATCGACCGGCGCACCATGCGCCAGCTCGATGCCGAGACGCGGCGCATGCTCGCCCGCGCCTTTGCCGTTGCGAAGGAGCACCAATGCGAGATCGCGCTTACCGGGCGCGAGGAGGCGGTCGCGGCGCGGCGCGGCTTGGGCCGGGTGCTGCTGCTGGTCTCGTGTGCGGTGGTCGCGCTCGCGGTGGCGGCGGCGATGCCGCATCTCTGACCGAGCAGCGGCGTTTACCCGATCGTAAGAGCGATGGGCGACGCTGGCAGGATGGCGGATCGGGTCTTCGAGATCCTGCTGCACGCCGAGACCTCGACGCGCTTCGGCAGGCGCGGGCGATGGTATCTCGCCGATGCCAACACCGACCGGCGTGTGGGCGAGCGGATCTTCGCCGAACTCTGCGAGCGCTATCCGCACCCCGGCATCTCGGTGGCCCTCGTGCTGTCGGAGCTGAACCGCGAGACCGGGCTCTACCACGACCGCGTGGTGCAGAGCCGCGGCGGCGTGCCGCTGATCAAGCGGGCCGAGGTCCGGCCGCTGACCGAGGAGGCGCGGCGCGAGATCGTGCGCGCCCATCAGGCCGCACCTGCCGGCAAGGACATCGATCTCGGCCGCAGCCCGGCGGCCGTCGTGCCGTCAGCCGGCTCGCCCTGGCCGTGGATCGCGGCCGCCTGCTTCGGCATGGCGGTGTACGCCGCGCTGCGCGGCGGGTTCTGAGGCCGGGCACAACCCCGCCCCGTCGGCCGAGAAGCCGCGACAGATCGCGTCCGCCATCGTCTGGATCAACGCCCCGCGCGGCGACCACGGGAACTCCGGCTTGGTGATCAGCAGCGCGACGAGGCCGTGGCCCGCGGCCCAGATCGCCTCCGCCACCACCTGCGGCTCGGCGGGGCGGAACACGCCGAGCGCGATCAGCCGCGCGACCTCCGCCTGGAGAGCCTGGAAGGTCGCCTGCCCGGTCGGCGCGGACGGCACCCCCGGCTCGCCCGGACGGTGGCCGGCGACGCCGGTGATCGGCGTCATGAAGATTACGCGGTACTCGTCGGGGTGGCTGAGCCCCCAGTCGAGATAGGCCGTCATCACCGCGTGCAGCCGCGCGCGCGGATCCGGATCGCCCTCGGCGCGGGCGAGCTCCTCGCGGAACGCCGCGAGCAGACCCTGGAACAGCTCGTCCGCGACCGCGGCCATCAGGCTCAGCCGGTCGGGGAAGTAGAGATAGAGCGCGGCTGCCGAGACGCCCGCGAGCCGCGCCACCCGGCGCATGGTCAGCGCCTCGAATCCCTCGCGCAGGACGACACGCCTCGCCGCCGCGACCACCTGGCGGCGGCGATCCTCGGCACTGCGCCGGCGCGGCCTCGCCGGTCGTTTCGCCATGGCCTTCCCGGGCATCGCGACTCCGTGACCTGAACGACGTTCAGTTTAGCGCTTGCGGACGCGTGCGCAAGCCGGTATATGAACATCGTTCATCTGAACGTTGTTCAGGAGAGGCCGTGATGATTCGCATCGCATTGCGCATGCTGACGGGCGACACGGCCAAGTATGTCGGCCTGATCGGCGGCGTGGCCTTCGCCGTGATGCTGATGGCGCAGCAGGCCTCGATCTTCGTTGGCCTGATGCTGCGCACCGCCGCACAGGTGATCGACGTGGTGGACGCCGATCTCTGGGTGATGGACCCGCGCGTGATCTATGTCGAGGAGATCGAGCCCTTGCCCGAGAGCGCGCTCTGGCGCGTGCGGGGTGTGGCGGGGGTCGATTGGGCGACGCCGTTCTTCAAGGGGCTGACGGTCGCGCGGGCGCCCGACGGGCGGCTGCAGCAGGTCTTCGTGCTCGGAGTGGATGACGCCTCGCTCGCGGGCGGACCGCCGGTCATGCTCCAGGGCTCGGTCGAGGATCTGCGCCGGCCCGGGGCGATCGTGATCGACCGTGTCGGCGCGCTGTTCATCTGGCCGGGCGAGGAGCCGGCTCCCGGCAAGATGCTGGAGATGGCGGATCGGCGCGCCACGGTCGTGGGCATCGCCGAGGCCTCCGCGCCCTTCACCACGTTCCCGGTGATCTACACCCGCTACTCCGAGGCGCTGCGCTTCGCGCCGCCGCCGCGCAAGCCGCTCTCCTACATCCTGGTGCGCGCCCAGGCCGGCGAGGACATCGACGCGCTCGCGGAACGCATCACCGCCGAGACCGGGCTGCTCGCGCTGCGCTGGCAGGACTTCGCCTGGCGCACCATCCGCTACTACCTGACGCGCACGGGGATCCCGATCAATTTCGGCATCACGGTGGCGCTCGGCTTCATCGTCGGCGCGGCCGTGGTCGGCCAGACCTTCATGATCTTCGTGCTCGAGAACCTGCGCCAGTTCGGCGCGCTCAAGGCGATGGGCGTGTCGAACGGGACGCTGTTGCGCATGGTGCTCGCCCAGGCGGGCGCGGTCGCTGCGATCGGCTACGGGCTCGGCATCGGGCTTGCCGCGGTGTTCTTCGAGGTCACGGGTCGCACGAATGTCGATCTGCGCGGCTTCTTCCTGCCCTGGTGGGTCGCCGCGATCGTCGCCTTCGCGGTCGTCGTGATCATCCTCGTCGCCTCGGTCGCCTCGATCCGCAAGGCGCTCACCCTCGATCCGGCGGTGGTGTTCAAGTGAGCGCGGTCGTCACGGCCCGCGGCGTGGCCAAGGACTTCCCCTCGGGCGACGGCACGATCCGCGTGCTGCACGGCATCGATCTCAGCGTGCGCTCGGGCGAGATGCTGCTGCTGGTCGGGCCCTCGGGCTGCGGCAAGACCACGCTGATCTCGATCCTTGCCGGCATCCTCTCCGCGACCGAAGGCGCGATCGAGGTGCTCGGCCAGGATGTGCGCCACCTCACGCCATCCGCGGCCGCGCGGTTCCGGCGCGAGACGGTGGGCTTCATCTTCCAGCAGTACAACCTGCTGCCGAGCCTGACCGCCGCCGAGAACGCCGCGATCCCGCTGGTGATCCGCGGCGAGCGGCTGGATCGCGCGGCGAGGAAGGCGCGCGCGGTGCTCGACGGTCTCGGCATGGGTGCGCATGCCGACAAGCTGCCGAAGCAGCTCTCGGGCGGGCAGATGCAGCGCGTGGCGATCGCGCGCGCACTCGTGCACGAACCGCCCTTCATCGTCTGCGACGAGCCGACCGCGGCGCTCGATGCCGCGTCGGGCCACGAGGCGATGCGCCAGTTGCGCGAGAGCGCGGTGCGGCCCGGCCGCGCGGTCGTGGTCGTGACGCATGATCCGCGCGTCTACGGCTTCGCCGACCGCATCGCGCGCATGGAGGATGGTCGGATCGTCGAACTCGCCGAGGACGCGGCCGCGATCCGCCGCATGACGGAGCACTGAGATGGCCCGACGCAGCCCGTTCCGCCTCGCCCTGCCCCTGCTGGCGCTGGCCGGCGGCGTGTTCGCCGCCTGGTCGATCGCCTCGCAGCCCGGCACCCCGCCGCGCGCCGAGCCGCCCGCCGCACCGCCCCGCAATCCGTTTCCGGCCGCGGTCGCCGGGCTCGGCGAGGTGGAGCCCGCCTCGGAAACGATCGCGCTCGGCACCGATCTCGCCGGCCTGATCGCCGCGGTGCATGTGCGGGCGGGCGAGCAGGTCACGGCGGGTGCGGCCCTCGTTTCGCTTGACGACAGACGGCTCCGCGCCGCGGTCGCCGAGGCCGAGGCGGCGCTCACCGTCGTGCACGCCAACCGCGAAGAGGCCGCGGCGAGCCTCGCCAGCGCCGAGGCGGAGCGGCGGCGCGCCACACTCGATGCCGAGCGCTACCGCGCGCTCGTGCGCGGCGAGGTCGCCGCCAGCCGCCAGCGCCTCGAGACCGCGGAGGCCGAGGCGCGCAAGGCCGAGGCGAACGTCACGCTCGCGCGCGCGCGCATCGCCGCCGCCGAAGCCGCCGCCCGGCAGGCCGAGGCTGCGCTCGCCCGCGCGCGTGTCGATCTCGACAAGACCGTGCTGCGAGCGCCGATCGCCGGCACGGTGCTGCGCGTGAATGCCCGTCCGGGCGAGTACGCCCAGCCCGGCGCGGCCGAGCCGCTGATCGTGTTCGGCGACCTCTCGGTGCTGCATGTGCGCGTGCAGGTGGACGAGACGGACGCGCCGCGTCTCCGCGGCTCCGGCAGTTCGGTCGCGTTCCTGCGCGGCGACGGCACCCGCTCGGCCGAGCTCGCCTTCGTGCGCATCGAGCCGCTGGCGCGCCCGAAGCGGTTCCTCTCCAACGCGCCGGGCGAGCGCGTCGATACGCGCGTGGTCGAGGCGATCTACCGCCTCGCCCCCGAGGCGCTGCCGGTGCAGGTCGGCCAGATGCTGGACGTGTTCGTCGAAGCAGCGCCACGCTCGGCCGCACGTTCGGTGTGGGAGGTTGCGGGACGGGATTGATCCGACGGCGCATGCCGTCGATACTGTCGTGATGCAGGGGCCTTCCGGTGGTGCGTCCTGCGGCGAGACAGCCTCCGCTCTGGTGGGCTTCGTCCAGCAGGCCGCGTCACAGATCAACTATGCAACGGCGATCGCGGTGTCGCTGATCGGCGCTGCCGGGTTCCTCGCGATTCGCGCGATCGACCGCGGCACGTGGCCCGCCGCGGCACTCGCCGTGACCGGCGCCTTGTTCGCCTGTGATGCGGTCCGGCGCGGCTTCCGGGGTCATGGCAACCTGACGCTGCTCAGTTTCGAGCTCGGCCAAGGCAAGGCGCCGCGACCGGACATCCTCGAGGACCTGCGGGAGAACACCATCGCCGTATCGGCTCAAACGCTCCGCGGCGCGGTTGTCGTCGGCGGGGCCTTCGCCGCCACCGCGCTCGGCGTGCTCGGCGGGACGATCAGCGGGGAGTGACGCATGGCCTTCCCGGAGACCGTTGAGGGCTTCGAGTCACTGGTGAAGCGCGCGGTCACCGCGGCGGTGGCGATTACCGCGCTGCCGACCGGACGGCTATACCTGGTTTCGTTCGCTTCCTTTGTGTTCGCGCAGCGGGTCCGGTTCGCCCCGTTCGACTATGAGCGCGAACCGCGCTTTCGATCCGCGACGGCAAGAGCTCTGCGATGGCTCGCCGGCCTTGTTCGTCGGAGGCCGGAGGTGGCGGAACGGCTGATCCGGTCGCACCCGCCTGAACGAATCGCCGAACGGTGTTTTGCTGCGCGGCTTGACAAGCGGCTGCTACGTTTCCTTAATGTTCTGCGTTACGAATCGACGTGGATTCCCCTCATCGAGCCCCGGGTGTTGCCCGACGCGAGGGATCTGTTGCCGATTTGGCCCGCGCGGCAACTGCCCGACGAGGACCTGCTGGTCGCGGTGCTGGTCGTCCGCCTTGCGCTGCCCACCGAGGAAAGCGAGCTGGGCGCGCGTCTCGCGCGCGAAACCGTCTGCTTCCCGGACTGCCCGCTGCGTGAGCAGGAACGCTGATGGGACCGCTCTTCGCCAGCGCCGACGTCCACCCCCGCCCTATCTCCTGGAAGAGCGCGTCAAGAAGCTCATCGCGACCGAACGACTTGCGGCGCGGCGCTACGCTGGCTGCGCGCTCGTGTCGATCTCGCCAAGACTAGGCGGCCTTTTCGACACCAGCGGGCAAGACGAAGGTACCGCGCCAGGCGCTGGCGCGCGGTGGCCCGTGACGGCCTATTGACCGGCCCCCGCACCTCTCCGACAAGAGCGCGGACAGGGAGGATCCCATGCTCGCTCGCCGTTCGCTGCTCGCCGCCGCCGCGCTCGCGCCGCTCGCCGCCCAGGCGCAGGACGCCTATCCGTCGCGGCCGATCCGCATCGTCATCGCCTATCCGCCCGGCGGCTCGACCGACGTGCTCGGCCGCGCGATCGCCCAGCGCCTCTCCGAGATGTGGAACGGCGCAGCCGTGGTGGTGGAGAACCGCGCCGGCGGCGCCGCGATCATCGGCACCCAGGCGGTCGCCCAGGCCGCGCCCGACGGCTACACGCTGGCCCTCGGCAACAACCAGACCCACGCCTCGAACCAGGCGATGGCGCGCAACCTGCCGTATCACGCGATCGACAGCTTCACGCCGATCGCCCGCCTTGCCTCGGTGCACCATGCGCTGATCGTGCCGGCGAACGGCGCCAGGACCTTGCAGGAGCTGGTCGCCAAGGGCAGGAACGGCGGCCGCGTCACCTACGCCTCGACCTCGGTCGGCAGCGCGAGCCACGTGATCGGCGAGAGCCTCGCGCGCCGCTTCGGCATGGACGCGACCCATGTTCCCTATCGCGGCGGCGCGCCGGCCGTGACCGACACGGTCGCCGGCGTGGTGGACTACTTCATCTCCACTTGGCCCCAGGTGGTCTCGCTGGTGCGCGAGGGGCGGCTGCGCGCGCTCGCGATCGGTGCACCCGCGCGCATCGCCGATGCGCCGGATGTGCCGACCTTCGACGAGGCGGGCGCGCCGGGCGTCTCGGTCGACGCCTGGTTCGGCTTCTGGGCCCCTGCCGGCACGCCGGCGCCGATCGTGAACAGGCTCGCCGAGGCGTTCGTCGCGATCGTCAACGAGGCGCCGATGCAGGAGCGGCTGCGCGGCATGGGGTTCAACGCGGCCCCGCTCGGCCCCGCCGAGTTCGCCGCCTTCCAGCGCGCCGAGGTCGAGCGCTGGCAGGCGCTGGTGCAGCTCACCGGCATCCGCATGGAGTGAGCGCGTGCTGTTCCGGCCCCTGCCGGACGGATCGGCACTCGCGATCAGCCAGCCCGCGCATGCCTGGATCTCGGGCCAGCTCGCGCGCGCATGGGGCGGGGCGGTGGCCGGCGTCGATCGGCTGCCGGAACTGTTCATCCTCGCCGCCGAGCAGCACGACATCGGCTGGCTGCCATGGGAAGCGGCGCCGACGCGGGATCCCGCGACCGGACGCCCGTACGACTTCGTCGCGCTGCCGCGCGATCAGCACACCGCGCTGTGGTCGGCGGGCGTCGCGACCGCTGCGGCGTCCTACGGCCCGCATGTCGCGCTGCTGGTGTCGCTGCACGGGCTCGCGATCTACGCGCTGACGCCGGACGAGAAACGCTCGCCCGAGGATCTCGCCGCGGTGCAGCGGTTCCGCGCCGAGCAGGAGGCGATTCAGGCGCGGCTGCGGCCACAGGTCGCGGCAAGCGATGCCCAGATCGCCGATCAGCGCGCGATCCTGCTCGCGCTCGACCTGATGTCGCTGGTGATCTGCGGCGCGATGGGGCGCGAGCCGCGCCGCACGCCGCCCGTGCCGCTCGCCGGCGGCGCGACCCGGCTCGCGCTGGCGTTTCCCGGTGCCGGGTGGGACCGGCTGACGGTCGATCCGTGGCCGTTCCGGGAAAGCGTCGTTACGGTCGGCTGCCTCGCACGCCATCTCCCCGCGGGCGGATTCAGCGACGAGGCGACGATGCGCGGCGCCCTGAAGGCCGCGCCGGTCGAGACGATCACGACGACGCTCGTTCCACCGAACGCTACCCCTTCTCCCAACCCCGCTCGGTCTGGCGCCAGTAGGTGAGCGTGTGGCCGGCGGCCTTGGCGGCTGCCCAGCGCTGCCGCGCCGCCGCGACCGCGTCCTCGTCGCGCCCGTCGAACAGGTCGAACACGCGCTCGAACGCCGCGAGTCGCGCACTCTCGGCGCCCTCGACCAGGAACAGATGGCGCGCCCCGTTCGGGGCCTCGTCATCGGTGGTGAGCCAGATCGGCTGAAGGTCGGCCTCGCCGGTCGCGCGCGTGCCGTGCGGCAGCCAGTCCGGGTCCGGGCAGAGCCAGAGTGCCGTGTCGAGCGCGGCCACACGGTCCTCGCTCGCCGTCTTCACCACCGCCCGCCCGCCGGTCGCGAGCACGCGGCCGAGCAGTTTCGGCAACGCGACGTCGAGCGAGGTGCGCGTCAGGTGGTAGAAGCCGATCTCAGCCATCCTCCTCCTCGAAGCGGAGCGACACGAGGCGATCGAGCAGCCGCACGCCGAAGCCCGACGCGCCCTCGGGCCCGAGCGCATCGGCCTCGTGACGCAGCTCCACGCCGGCGATGTCGAGATGCGCCCAGGGCGTGTCGCCGGCGAAGCGCTTCAGGAACGCCGCCGCGTGACAGGCATCGGGCTGGAACCGCTCGGCCACGCAGTTCTTGATGTCCGCGATGTCGCTTTTCAGGGCCTCGGCATAGGCCTCCTCCAGAGGCATCGGCCAGAGCTTCTCGTCCACCGCCTCGCCGGCGGCCGCGAGCTGCGCGGCGAGCGCCGTGTCGGAGGCGAACAGTCCGGCGCGGTGATGGCCGAGCGCCACCACGATCGAGCCGGTCAGCGTGGCGAGATCGATCATCGCCGCGGGCCGCACGGTGCGCCGTGTCCAGGCGAGGCAGTCGGCGAGCACGAGCCGGCCTTCCGCATCCGTGTCGATCACCTCGATCGTCGTGCCGTCCACCGCGCGCACCACATCCGACGGACGCTGCGATTCGGCGCCGATCATGTTCTCGACGAGGCCGAGCACGGCGACCGCGGGCGCGGGCGAGCGGCGGCGCGCGAGCGCGAGCATCGCCCCGGCCGCGGCGGCCGCACCGGCCATGTCGGCGCGCATCTCCCACATCCTGTCGGCGGGCTTGATGTCCACCCCGCCGGTGTCGAAGGTGACGCCCTTGCCGACGAAGGCCACGGGCGGGGCGTCGATCGTGCCCTTCCAGCGCAGCACCGCGAGACACGGCGGATTGGCGCTGCCGCGCGCGACGCCGAGCATGGCGCCGAAACCCTCGCGCTTCAGCCATGCCGCGTCGTGGATCTCCACCTTCAGCCCGTCCGCCGCCAACGCGCGCAGCCGCGCGGCGAACAGCGTCGGCGTCAGCCGGTTCGAGGGCTCGGCGACCAGATCGCGCGCGAACAGCGTTCCCGCGACCCCAGGCGCGAGCGTCTCCCAGATCGCGCCAGCGGCGCGCTTGTCGTGCACGATCACGTCGAGATGCGCGAGGCGCTTGGGTTCGTCTGGGTCGGGACGCGTCTTCAGCGCCTCGAACCGCCAGGCGCGCAGAGAGGCGCCGACGGCCGCCTCGGCGGCGAGGTCGGGGGTGAGCTCGCGCGCATCCAGCACAAGCCGCTTCGCCGCGATCGCCGCCGCCGCCGCTCGCCCGCCGGCGCGACGCGCAGCGGTCGGTGTCGCTGCGGCGCCCATGCCGGCGAGCACGGTCAGCCGTCCGTCTGCGTCCCGGCCCGCGGCGGCCTCGTCGGCATGGCCCCTGAAGCCGATCGCCGGGGCGAGGATGTCGGCATGCGCCCCCGCCTCGGTCAGCAGCCGCGCGCGCGCCGCCGTCTCGTGGCGCAGCCGGTGGCGGAAGCGGACCGTGAGCATCGCCCCCGCCCCGCCTGCCTCAACCCTTCTCGTGGTGCTCGGCCACTAGCCGGTCGAGCAGCCGCACGCCGAACGCGGTCGCGCCCTTCGGCACGCAAGGCTTGTCCTTGCTGCTCCAGGCCGTGCCGGCGATGTCGAGATGCGCCCAGGGCTTGCCGTTGACGAAGCGCTGGAGGAACTGCGCCGCGGTCACCGCCCCGCCGGGTCGTCCGCCGATGTTCTTCATGTCGGCGATGTCGGATTTCAGCATCTTGTCGTAGGCCTCGCCGAGGGGCATGCGCCACACCCCCTCGCCCGTGGCCTGGCCGGCGGCGATCAACTTCTGCGCGAGATCGTCGTCGTTCGAGAACAGTCCCGCGTTCTCGTGGCCGAGGCTGATCACGATCGCGCCGGTGAGCGTGGCGAGATCGATCATGAAGGCCGGATCGAATCGCTCCTGGCAGTACCAGAGCACATCCGCCAGCACGAGGCGCCCCTCGGCATCCGTGTTCAGCACCTCGACGGTCTGGCCCGAGTAGCTCTTCACCACGTCACCGGGGCGTTGCGCCGTGCCCGAGGGCATGTTCTCGACCAGCCCGACCAGCCCGACCGCATCGACCTTCGCCTTGCGTCCGGCCAGTGCCGCCATCAGCCCGACCACCGTGCCGGCGCCGGCCATGTCCCACTTCATGTCCTCCATGCCGGCGGCCGGCTTGAGCGAGATGCCCCCCGTGTCGAAGGTCACGCCCTTGCCGATGAAGGCCAGCGGTCTAGCGGCCTTCGCCGCGCGCTTGCCCTTCGCCGCCGCCCCCCCGGCGCCATGCCACTGCATCACCACCATGCGCGGCTCGTTGGCCGAGCCCTGGGCGACGCCGAGCAGCGCGCCGAAGCCGAGCTTCTTCATCTCCTTCGGGCCGAGGACCTCGACCTCGATGCCGAGCTTCGCGAGCGCGCGGCAGCGCTCGGCCATCTCGGCGGGGGTCAGCACGTTCGGCGGCTCGCTGACCAGCTCCCGGGCGAGGAACACGCCGTCCGCGACGCCCTTGAGCGGTGTCCAGGCCGCGCGCGCCTTGGTCGCGTCCGCGTGCGCGACGGTCAGCCGGGCGAGCTTCGGCTTGTCCTCGGGCTTCTCGGTGGTGCGGTATTTGTCGAAGCGCCAGGCGCGCAGCACCGCACCGAGGGCGGCCTCGGCGGCGCGTGCGGGGGCGGCCGGGCCCACATCCAGCACACCGGCGGGCTCGGCGGACAGCGCGGCGGCGGCGGTGCCGCCCGCTTCCTCGGTGGCCCGGCCGTCGGCCTCCTCGCGCTTGCCGAGCCCCACCACCACCACGCGCGAGAGCCCCGCACCCGGGGCGAGGATCGTCACCGTCTCGTTCTTCTTGCCCTTGAACGAGGCGGCGGCGAGCGCGCGGGCGATCGCCCCGCCGGTCGCCGTATCGGCGGCGGCGCCGAGGCCGGTCAGGCTCTCCCCCTCGCCGAGCAGCAGCGCGAGCGCGCCCTTCTCCGGCAGGGCGGGCTTGGCGAAGGTGATGTCGAGCATGCGGCGGTCCCCGGGGGTTTCGTGGCTGGCGCCGGACTGTAGCAAGCGTGCCATGCTTTGCCATGCCCGCAGGTCGCGGCTAACACGGGACCATGACGGATCGGGAATGCCTGGAGCTCGCCGCGCGCCTGGCCCGCGACGCGGCGGTCGCGATCATGGCCGTGCGCGACGCCGGGGTGACGGTGACGCGCAAGCACGACCGCACCCCGGTGACCGAGGCCGATCACGCCGCCGAGGCGCTGATCGTGCGGGGCCTGCGCGCGGCGACGCCCGACATTCCCGTGATCGCCGAGGAGGAGATCGCCGCCGGCCGGGTCGAACGGCCGGGCGAGCGGTTCTGGCTGGTCGATCCGCTCGACGGCACGCGCGAGTTCGCCCAGGGCCGCGACGAGTTCGCGGTCTGCATCGGCCTCGTCGCCGCGGGCCGGCCGGTGCTGGGGGCCGTCGCGCTGCCGGCCACGGGCGAGCTGTTCCTCGGGCTGCGCGGCGCGGGCGCCTGGAAGCAGGACGCGACCGGGCGCAGACCGATTGCCGCCCGTCGCCCGCCGCCCGAGGGGCTGACCGTGTTCGCCTCGCGCCACTACGCCGACGACCCGCGCCTTGTCCGCTACCTCGCCGGGCTGCCGGTCGCGCGCGTCCGGAACGCCGGCTCGGCGCTGAAGTTCTGTCGCGTCGCCGAAGGCGTGGCCGATCTCTACCCGCGTTTCGGCCGCACCATGGAGTGGGACACCGCCGGCCCGCAGGCGGTGGTGGAGGCGGCGGGCGGCTCGGTCCGCACGACCGACGGCGCCCCGCTCGGCTACGGCAAGCCGGGCTTCGCCAACCCCGATTTCGTCTGCCGAGGTCTCCCGTGACCGCCCGGCTGCCGGCCGATCAGGGCGGCCTCGCCGAGGCCGCGCGCCTCCTGCGCGCGGGCCGGCTCGTCGCCTTCCCGACCGAGACCGTCTACGGCCTCGGGGCGGATGCGACCGATGAGCGCGCGGTTGCGGCGATCTTCGCCGCCAAGCGCCGGCCGCGCTTCAACCCGCTGATCGCGCATGTGCCCGAGGCCGCGGCGGCCTTCGCCCTCGGCATCGCCGACGAGCGCGCCCGCGCGCTCGCCGCTGCCCTCTGGCCGGGGCCGCTGACGCTCGTGCTGCCGGCTTCGCCTGGCTGCGCGGTGGCCCTGCTGGCGCGCGCCGGGCTCGACACGGTGGCGCTGCGGGTGCCCGCGCATCCGCTCGCGCGCGCCCTGCTCTCCGCCGTGGGGCGGCCCGTGGCCGGGCCCTCGGCCAATGTCTCGGGCCGCGTCAGCCCGACCACCGCCGGGCATGTGCTGGAGGAGCTCGGCGGCGTGATCGACGCGGTGCTGGATGGCGGCCCCTGCGCAGTCGGGCTGGAGAGCAGCGTGCTCGACCTCTCGGGACGCGCGGCGGTGCTGCTGCGGCCCGGCGGGGCGACCCGCGAGGCGATCGAGTCGGTGATCGGCCCGGTCGCCCTGGCCGAGGGTGCGGACGATGCGCCGCGTGGCCCGGGGATGCTGGCGAGCCACTACGCGCCGGTGCTGCCGCTCAGGCTCGACGCCTCCGCGGCTGCTCCCGATGAGGCCCTGCTCGCCTTCGGCCCCGCGCCTGGCGGCGCCGGGCTCACCTTCACCCTGTCCGGGTCCGGCGATCTCGTCGAGGCGGCCGCGCGGCTGTTCACGGGGTTGCGCTTTCTCGACGCCGAGGGGCGGCGGCGCGGCCTCCTGCGCATCGCGGCGATGCCGGTGCCGCAGCACGGCCTCGGGCTCGCGATCAATGACCGGCTCCGGCGCGCCGCCGCGCCGCGCGACCACGTCCCGCCGTCCGGCGGTTGACCCGATGCGCGCACCGGCGCAAGCCTCCGCCATGCCCGACACCGCGACCCGCGCCGGCCTGCCGCGCGATCTCGCCGCCCGACTCCTCGCCCTGCTGGGCGAGCGGGGCCTGCTCACCGATCCGGCGGCGATCGCCGCGCACAGCGCCGACTGGCGCAACCTGTTCCCCGGCTCGGCGCTGGCGGTGCTGCGGCCCGCCAGCACGGCCGAATGCGCCGAGGCGGTGCGGCTCTGCGCCGGGGCGGGTATCGCGATCGTGCCGCAGGCCGGCAACACCTCGCTCTGCGGCGGCTCGACCCCGCTCGGCCGCGGCGACGAGGTGGTGCTGTCGGTCGCGCGCATGAACCGCATCCTCGACATCGACCCGTCCGACATGACCATGGTGGTCGAGGCCGGCGCCGTGCTGGCCCAGGTGCAACAGGCTGCGGAGGCGGCGGGCTGCCTGTTTCCGCTCTCGCTCTCCTCCGAGGGCACGGCGCGGATCGGCGGGCTGATCTCGACCAACGCCGGCGGCAATACCACGGTGCGCTACGGCAACATGCGTGAGCAGGTGCTCGGGCTCGAAGTGGTGCTGGCGGACGGTTCGGTGCTCGACCTGATGCGACGCCTGCGCAAGGACAACACCGGCTACGCGCTGCGCCAGCTCTTCATCGGCGCCGAGGGCACGCTCGGCATCGTCACGCGCGCGGTGCTGAAGCTCGCGCCGCGGCCGCGCGACGTGCAGGTGGCGTTCGTCGCCCTCGCCTCGGTCGAGGCGGCGGTCGCCCTGCTCAACCGGTTCCAGCGCCACGACGGCGACTCGCTCGCGGCCTTCGAGTACATGGCCCGGTTCGGCATCGATCTGGTGCTGCGCCACATTCCCGACGTGACGGATCCGCTGTCGGACCGCTACGCGCACTACGCGCTGGTCGAGCTCGCCTCGCCGCGCCCCGACGCCGATCTGCGCGCCGTGCTGGAGACCGTGCTCGGCGCGGCGATGGAGGAGGGGCTCGTGCTCGACGCGGCGCTGGCCGGGAGCGGCGCGCAACGCCAGGCGATGTGGCGCATCCGCGAGGAGCACGCGGAGGCGCAGAAGCGCGAGGGGGCGTCGGTGAAGAACGACGTCTCGGTGCCGGTCTCGAAAGTGCCCGCGCTGATCGCGCGCGGGATCGAGGCGGTACGGCGGATCGTGCCTGAGGTGCGTCCCTGTCCGTTCGGGCATGTCGGCGACGGCAACATCCACTTCAACTTCTCGCGCCCGGAAGGCATGGCGGATGACGCGTTCCTTGCGCTCTGGGACCCGATCGCCGACGCCGTGGCCGCCGAGGTTCGGGCGCTTGGCGGCAGCTTCTCCGCCGAGCACGGCATCGGTCGGCTGAAGACCGCGACGCTGGCGGACTGGCGCCGCGGCCCCGAGATCGAGACCATGCGGCGGATCAAGGCCGCGCTCGATCCGCGCGGCCTGATGAACCCCGGCAAGGTGGTCGAGCTCCGATGACGCTAAGGCGCAAAGGATGAGCCGGCTCTCGACCTACATGCTGCGCCAGCTCGCGATCGGGCTGGTCGCGGTGACGGGCGGGCTCGCCGTGCTGATCTGGCTCACCCAGTCGCTGCGGTTCGTCGAGCTGGTGCTGAATCGCGGCCTGTCGATCGCGGTGTTCTTCGAGCTCACCGTCTTCATGCTGCCCAACTTCATTGCCGTGATCCTGCCGGTGACGACCTTCATCGTGATCCTGGCGGTCTACAACCGCATGGAGGACGACCGCGAACTGGTGGTGATGCGCGCCGCCGGCATGGGGCCGATGGCGCTCGCGCGGCCGGCGCTGGTGCTCGCGGGCGGGGCGGCGCTGCTCGGCTGGACCATGAATCTCTGGATCGTGCCGGAGAGCTACCGCGCGTTCCGCGAATACCAGTTCGAGATCCGCAACCGGATGGCGGCCGTGCTGTTGCAGGAGGGCGTGTTCAACACGCTCGGCGAGGGGCTGACGGTCTATATCCGCGACCGCGACCGCGACGGCAATTTCCGCGGCATCATGGTGCACGACACGCGCGAGGCAGGCGCACCGGCGACCATCCTCGCCGAGCGCGGCTGGCTGACGCTCGACGGCGACACGCCGCGCGTGACGCTCCAGCACGGCACGCGCCAGGAGCTCGACCGGCGCACCGGCACGCTGCGCATGCTTTCCTTCGCCGAGAACACGATGAGCCTCGCCACCGAGGCCGCGCGCGACGAGGTGCGCTATCGCGATGCGCGCGAGCGCGGCGTGCGCGAGCTGCTCGACCCCGACCCGGCGGAGCAGGTGAGCGCGCGCGACCGGGCGCGCTTCGTCGTCGAGGCGCATCAGCGCCTGGCCGGCCCGCTGGTGACGCTGTCCCTCGCCCTGGTGGCGCTCGCCTGCCTGCTGACCGGGGAGTTCAACCGCCACGGCAAGACCGGGCGAGTGCTGGTCGCCGTGGCGCTGGGCGGCGGGCTGGTGGCCCTCGGCGTCGGCATCGGCAATCTGGCGACGCGCGAACTCGCCCTCGTGCCGTTGCTCTGGGTGCATGCGGTGCTGCCCGGGCTGATCGCGCTTGCCTGGCTCGTGCATCCGCCGCGGGCGCGCGTGCCGGCCGCCGAAGCGACGCCGGGCTGAGGCCGGGCATGCGGGTGCCGCGCGTCCTCGCCATCTATGTCGGGCGGGTGTTCCTCCTCTCAACCCTGTCGGTGCTGGGCGGGCTGATCGCGATCGTCGCGCTGTTCGACGTGATCGAGCTGACCCGGCGCGCGGCCGGACGGCCGGACGTGCCGTTCGGCCGCCTGGTCGAGATCACCGCGCTCAAGCTGCCGTTCATGGCGATCGAGATCCTGCCCTTCGCGGTGCTGGTCGGCGGGCTGGTCGCGTTCTGGCGGCTGACGCGCTCCTCCGAGCTGATCGTCGCGCGCGCGGCCGGAGTCTCCGCATGGCAGTTTCTCGCTGCCCCCGTGGCGGCCGGGACCCTGCTCGGGCTGGTCGCGATCACGGCCGTCAGTCCGGTCTCGGCGATGTTCTATGCGCGCGCGGAACGGCTCGACTCGACGCTGCTGCGTGGTGGCGCGGGCACGCTCGGCCTCTCCGGCGGCGGGCTCTGGGTGAAGCAGCGCGACGATGCGCTGGCGCGCGGCGGGTCTGCGATCCTGCACGGCGAGCGCATCGCCGCGGTCGGGCCGGACCAGCTCACGCTCGAGCGCGTCTCGGTGTTCCGACTCGGCCCCGATGATCGTTTCCTCGAACGGATCGAGGCCGAACGCGCGGTGCTCGAGCCGCGGCGCTGGCGGCTCGAAGGTGCCGCCGCGGTCGGCGCCGAGCGCATGGGCCCGCGCAATGCGACCCTGACCCTCGCGACCGACCTCACCGTGGCACGGCTGCAGGATGGGCTCGCCCCTCCCGACACGCTGTCGTTCTGGGCGCTGCCGGGTTTCGTCTCGGTGCTCGAGGAGGCGGGGTTCTCGGCCCAGCGCCACCGGCTGCGCTTCAACGCGCTGCTCGCGCTGCCGTTGCTCGGCGGCACGATGGTGCTGGTGGCGGCGGGCTTCTCGATGCGGCCGTCGCGGCGCGGCGGCGTCGGACTGATGATCGGCGCGGGCGTGGCCGCCGGGTTCTCGCTGTTCGTGCTGACCAAGGTGGTGGGCGAGTTCGGCGTCAGCGGCGCGCTGCCGGTGATGCTCGCCGCCTGGACCCCTACGGGGGTCGGGCTCATGCTGGCGGTGGCGATGCTGCTGCATCTCGAGGACGGCTGAGATGCGGTCCCGCCGCAAGGCCGCGGGTGCCGTGGCGCTCGCGCTGCTGCTCGCCGCCGCCGCCGCGGCGCAGACGCGCCGCCCGCTGACCGAGGCCGAGCGTCAGCCCGTCACCTTCACCGCCGGCGAGGTCGAGTATGACGAGAACCGCGATCTCGTGATCGCGCGCGGTGGGGTCGAGGCCTGGCAGGGCGACCGTATCCTGCGCGCGCAGGAAGTCACGTTCCACCGCCCGACCGGGCGCGCGACCGCGCGCGGCGAGGTCGTACTGATGGAGCCCGACGGGCAGGTGTTCTTCGCCGAGGAGGCGGAACTCACCGAGGATCTGCGCGACGGGGTGATCCGCGAACTGCGCGCGCTGCTCGCCGAGGGCGGCCGCCTCGCCGCGGCCGGTGCGGTGCGTTCGGGCGGCCGCGTGACCGAGATGGCGCGCGCGGTCTACTCGACCTGCGAGGCCTGCCGCGACAATCCCGAGCGGTCGCCGCTCTGGCAGATCCGCGCCGACCGCGTCGTTCACGACGAGCAAGAGAAGACCGTCGAGTATTTCGACGCCACGTTGCAGATCGCCGGCATCCCGGTGTTCTACACGCCGTATTTCTGGCATGCCGATCCGTCGGCCAAGCGCCGCTCCGGCTTCCTGTTTCCCGATTTCGGTTCCAGCACGTTTCTCGGCGCCTTCTACCGCCAGCCCTATTACTGGGTGATCTCGCCGTCCGAGGACCTGACGCTTTCGCCGATGGTGACGACGCGCAAGGGGGGCGTGCTGTTCGGCGAGTGGCGGCGGCGTTTCAACTCCGGCTTCGTCGTCACCTCGGGCAGCTTCACCTACGACCCGGACGAGACGCGCTGGCGCGGCAACATCGTCTCGACCGGCCGGTTCAGCCTCGACGACACGTGGCGCGCGGGGTGGGACGTGCGCCGCTCCTCGGACCGCGACTATATCCGCCGCTACCGGATCGGCGCCTTCAGCAACGCGGGCGTGCTGGTCAGCACGCCGTTCATCGAGGGTTTCGGCAGCAACTTCTACGCGCGCGCGGACGCCAATTTCTATCAGGGGCTCAGCACGCTCGATGCCGCGCGCCGCATCCCGATGGTGTTGCCGCGCGCCTATGCCGAGATCACCGGGATCCAGGACCCGCTCGGCGGACTCTGGCGCGGCGATCTCGGCGTGTTCGCCACTACCCGCCAGCTCGGCACCGATACCCGCCGCGTTGCCTCGCGCGTCAACTGGATGCTGCCGCTGCGTGGCAGTTTCGGCGATCTCTGGACGGTCGAGGCCAATCTGGATCTGCTCGGCTATCAGGTCGGCGGCGACACCAGCGCGACACCGCTGCCGGGCGGCGACTCGGGCACGATCGGCCGGGCGCATCCCCAGGTGGCGCTCACCTGGCGCTGGCCGTTGCTGCGCCCGGGCGGGTCGTGGGGCAGCCAACTGATCGAGCCGATCGTGCAGGTGGTGGCCGGACCGAATGTCGGACTGGACCGGCGCATCCCGAACGAGGACAGCATCGATCTCGAGTTCTCCGACGCCTACCTCTTCGGCTTCAACCGCTTTCCCGGCCGCGACCGGCTGGACGGCGGGCTGCGCGTCAACGCCGGCCTGCGCGGCGCCTGGTACCTGCCCGGCGTGACGATCGAGGGCATGTTCGGCCAGGCCTGGCGGGCGGCGACCGACGCGCTCTACCCGGCCGGGTCGGGGCTCGAAGGCCGGCGGTCGGACTATGTCGGCCGGCTGACCGTCATCCCCTCCGAGCATCTGGCGCTGTCCTACCGCACGCGGCTCGACCGCGAGACCTTCTCGACACGGCTCGCCGACGCCTCGGTCACGCTCAGCGGCTTCGGCCGCTACCTCACGGTCTCGTATCTGACCGCGCCGGCGCAGCCGGAGGCCCTTCAGCCCACGGCGCGGCGCGAGCTCGGCGCCACGCTCGGCGGGCGCATCTGGGGCAACTGGAGCGGCTGGGTCGGCGCCCGCCGCGATCTCGCCCGCGAGGCGATGGTCCAGTCCTATGCGGGACTGCGCTACGAGGACGAGTGCTTCGCCTTCGTCGCGACCTATCTGCGCCGCTTCACCACCACCGGCACCCTCGGCGCGGGGACCGATCTGATCTTCACCGTCGTGTTCAAGACCGTGGGCGAGATCGGCTTCTCGGCCCTGTGAGGCCGGCCGGGCGGGCGTTGCGGCCGGCCCGCTTCGGGCCTATGCAGGGGCCGATGCGACGTGCGCTTGCCCTGATCCTGCTGGCGGTCCTCGCGGCCGTGCCCGCCGCGCCGCCGGCGCGTGCGCAATCCGCCGGGATCGTCGCGGTGGTCAACGGCGACGTCATCACCACCTTCGACGTCGAGGCGCGCCGCCGCCTGTTCGCCGCTACCGCCGGCCTGCCGATGACGCCCGAGGTGCTCGACCGCATCACGCCGCAGGTGCGCCGGCTGCTGGTCGATGAGCGGCTGCGCCTGCAGGAGGTGCAGCGGCGCCGCATCCTGGTGACCGACGGCGAGATCGCCGCCGCGGTCGGGCGGATCGAGCAGCAGAACAACATGAGCCCGGGCGGGCTCAGGGCCAGCCTCGCGCGCCAGGGGATCGACATCCGCGCGCTCTACGGCCAGCTGCGCGCGACCATCGGCTGGAGCAAGCTGGTGCGCGCCGAGCTCGGTGCCCAGGCCGAGGTGCACCCGGAACTGGTGCGCGAGCGGCTGCGCGCGCTGGAGGCGGCGACCGGCCAGCCCGAATTCCTGGTCGCCGAGGTGTTCATCGCGGTGGATGATCCGCGCCAGGAACCGGAGGCCGAACGCACGGCCGCCGATCTGATCGAGCAGCTGCGCCGGGGTGCCCCCTTCGCCGCCGTCGCCGCGCAGTTCAGCCAGGCGCAGTCGGCCGAACAGGGTGGGGACCTGGGCTGGATCCGCCTCGGTCAGCTCGAGCCCGAGGTCGAGGCCGTGGTGACGCAGATGCCGCCCGGCGCGGTCTCGACGCCGATCCGCACCGCCGGCGGGTTCTCGATCGTGACATTGCGCGCCCGCCGCGAGGTCGGCCGCGACATGGCCACCCTGCTGACGCTGCGCCAGGTGGTGTTCCCGTTCGATGCGCCGCTCGACCCGCAGCGGCCGACCCCGCAGCAGATCCGCCAGGTCGAGACCGCTGGGCGTGTCTCGGACAGCGCGCGCGGCTGCGATGCGCTGGCCCAGGCGGCGCGCGCGGCAGGCGGCGCGCAGGTGGGCGAGCCGGTCGAGATCCGGCTCGAGACGCAGACCCCGCAGCTCCGCCAGATTCTCGGCGGGCTTGCCGCGGGTCGCGCCACCCAGCCACTGATCGCGCCGGACGGCGTGGCGCTGATGATGGTCTGCGCCCGGCGAACCGAGAACCTCGCCGCGCCCAACCCCGAGGCGATCACCGAGACGATCCTGCGCGAGCGCGTCGATCTGCTCTCGCGCCAGATGATGCGCGACCTGCGCCGCCGCGCCGAGATCGACTTCCGCGCGTGAGTGCGGCGCCGCTCGCACTGACCATGGGCGAACCGGCGGGGATCGGCGGCGAGATCGCGCTCGCCGCATGGTCGCGCCTGCGCGTGTCGGGGCCAGGCTTCGTCGCGATCGACGATCCCGATCGGCTCGCGGCCCTCGCGCGACATCTCGGCCGAGACGTGCCGGTGCGCGCGGTCGGCTCGCTCGCCGAGGGCGCGGCGAGCTTCCCGCGCGCCCTTCCGGTCCTGCCCGAGCCGCTCGCCGCGCCCGTCGAGCCCGGGCGGCCCGACCCGGCGCATGGTCCGGCGATCATCCGCTCGGTCGAGCGGGCGGTGGCGCTCGCGCGCGCGGGCGAGGCGGGCGGGGTGGTCACCAATCCGCTCGCCAAGACCACGCTGCTCGCGGGCGGGATCGGCCATGCCGGCCACACGACCTGGCTCGCCGAGCTCGCCGGCGGCGGCGTGCCGGTGATGATGCTCGCCTCGCCGCTGCTCAAGGTGGTGCCGGTGACGGTGCACATCCCGCTCGCAGAGGTGCCGGCGGCGCTGACGACCGCGCGCATCGTCGCGACCGCGCGCATCGTCGCCGCGGCGCTGCGGGCGGATTTCGGCATCGCCCGGCCGCGTCTTGCGGTGACGGGGCTCAACCCGCATGCCGGCGAGGAGGGCACGATCGGACGCGAGGAGATCGCAACGATCCGTCCCGCGATCGAGATCCTGCGTGGCGAAGGACTGGCGGTCAGCGGGCCGCACCCGGCCGACAGCCTGTTCCACGAGCGCGCGCGGGCGGGCTACGATGCCGCGCTCTGCATGTATCACGACCAGGCGCTGATCCCGATCAAGACGCTGGACTTCGCCGGCGGCGT
Organism: Elioraea tepidiphila DSM 17972; assembly: GCF_000378465.1. Taxonomy (GTDB): domain Bacteria; phylum Pseudomonadota; class Alphaproteobacteria; order Acetobacterales; family Acetobacteraceae; genus Elioraea; species Elioraea tepidiphila. Next base: position 46,491 of record NZ_KB899931.1, on the reverse strand, counting down.
GAACGTCACGCTCGGCCTCCCGATCGTGCGCACCAGTCCCGACCACGGCACCGCCTGCGACATCGCCGGCCAGGGGATCGCCGATCCCTCCTCGCTGATCGCGGCGATCGAGCTCGCGGCCGCAATGGCGGCGCGGCGGGAGCGCGCGCGGGCGGCGTGAGCGGACTGCCGCCGCTGCGCGAAGTGATCGCGCGTTTCGGCCTCGATGCGCGACGATCGCTCGGCCAGCATTTCCTGCTCGATCTGAACCTGACCGCGCGGATCGTGCGCGCGGCCGGTGCGATGGAGGGGCGGCACGCGATCGAGGTCGGTCCCGGGCCGGGCGGGCTCACGCGCGCGCTGCTCGCCTCCGAGGCGGCGACGGTCACGGCGATCGAGCGCGATCCGCGCTGCGTCGCGGCCCTCGCCGATCTGGTCGCCGCCCATCCCGAGCGGCTGCGCGTCATCGAGGCGGATGCGCTCGCGGTCGATCTCGCGGCGCTTGCGCCGCCGCCGCGCAAGGTGGTGGCGAACCTGCCCTACAACATCGGCACACCGCTGCTGGTGGGCTGGCTTGGGCAGGCAGCCGCGTTCGAGAGCCTGACGCTCATGTTCCAGCAGGAGGTCGCCGAGCGGATCGTCGCCGCGCCGGGCAGCGAGGCGTACGGGCGGCTCTCGGTGCTCGCGCAGTGGATCGCCGAGGCGCGCCTCGTGCTGCGCCTGCCGGCCGCCGCCTTCACGCCGCCACCCAAGGTTGCCTCGGCGGTGGTGCATCTCGTGCCCCGCGCGGACCAGCCGCCGCGCGCCCTGTTCGCCGCGATGGAGCGCGTCACCGCGGCGGCGTTCGGGCAGCGGCGCAAGATGCTGCGGAGCGCGCTGAGGCCGCTCGGCGAGCCCGACGCCCTGCTGGCGCAGGCGGGGATCGACCCTGTGCGCCGCGCGGAGACGCTGAGCGTCGCGGAGTTCGAGCGGCTGGCCCTCAGCGCGCTGCCGGCACCGTCGCGAGATAGTGCGCGAGATCGGCGAGATCGCGCTCGCTGAGCCCGTACAGCACCGCCTGCATCGAGGTGTCGGTGCCCTGGCGCGTGCCGGCCTGGTAGTCGCGCATCGCGTGCAGCAGATAGTCCTCGCGCTGGCCGGAGAGCCGCGGCACCTGGGCCTGTCCGGCATAGTCGGCGAGATGGCAGACGCCGCAGCGATGCCGGGCCGAAAGCGCGCGGCCGCGCGAGGCCCGCTCAGGATCCGGTGCCGTCTCCGGCCTTGCCGGCGGCAGCGCGGCATAGAAGCGCGCGAGCGCCTCGACCTCGGCATCGCCGATGCCGCGCATCGCCGCGTTCATCGGCTCGAAGCGGCGGATGCGCTCGCGGAACAGGATCATCTGCAGGGTGAGGAACGTCTCCGGCTGGCCGGCAAGCGAGGGCACGTCCTCCAGTGCCGACACGCCGCGCGCGCCGTGGCAGGCGGCGCAGAGCTCGGCCTGTTCGGGTGCGGCGGCGAGCGGGGCGCAGAAAAGGGCCGCGGCGAGCGCCGCGGCCCCGGAACGAATGCCTCGCATCAGCCGCCGTAGGTGACGCGGTAGATCGCGCCGTTCTGCTCGTCGCTCACCAGCAGCGAGCCGTCGCGCAGCTGCAACACGTCCACCGGTCGCCCGTGGAACTGCTGCGCCTGCTCGTCCAGCAATCCGGTGAGGAACGGCTCGACCGAGGTCACGTTGCCTTGCGCGTCGAGCTTCGCCACCACCACGTCGTAGCCGATCTTGGCCTCGCGGTTCCACGAACCGCGCCGGGCGATGAACATCGCGCCGCGATAGGCCTCGGGGAACATCGTGCCGGTGTAGAACCGCATCCCGAGCGGCGCGGTGTGCGGGCCGAGCGAGGCGGCCGGCTGCTCGAACTCGCTGCACTGGCGCCGCTCCATCGCCGGATCGGCCCACATGCCCACGCACCAGGGGAAGCCGTGATCCTCGCCGGAGCGGCGGATGCGATGCAGCGTGTCGTGCGGCTCGTCATTGCCGGCCCAGTCGCGGCCGTTGTTGGTGGCCCAGAGCTCGCGCGTCACCGGATGCCAGTCGAAGCCCACCGAGTTGCGGATGCCGCGCGCCTCGATGCGCCGGTCCGATCCGTCGGGGCGGAAGCTCACGATCAGCGCGAAGCGGTCGCGGTCGAAGGTGCAGATGTTGCAGGGCACGCCGATGTTCGTATAGAGGCGCCCGTCCGGCCCGAAGGCGGTGAACTTCCAGCCGTGATGCTGATCGGGCGGCATGTCGAACGCGGCCGTCAGATCGGCCGGCGTGCCGGGGTTGGCGAGCCGTCCCTCGATCCCCTCCCAGCGCAGTACCTGATTGATCGCCATCACCGTGAGCGCGCCATCCTTGAAGGCGATGCCGTTGGGCTGGGTCAGCCCTTCGGCGAGGATGCGATGGCTGCGGCTTCCGCCCTGGTCGGTGACCGCATACACGCGGCCGATCACGCGGGTCCCGACGAACACCGTGCCCTGATCGCCGAGCGCCATCATGCGCGCCCCAGGCATGCCGTGGGCCCAGAGCTCGACGCGGAACCCCTGCGGCACGCGCAGACGGTTCATCGGCACATCGCCCGGCGCCGTGACGGTCATGCGCGGTGGGTGGGGTGCGAGCGTGCTCTGCGCCATGTGATCGGGACGGCCCTGGGCCCAGGCGGGGACCTGCTGCTGGCCGAGGGCCGGGGCGGACAGCAGGACAAGCCCTGCCGTTGCAAGGCGGATCGGTGTCATGGTCGTCTCCTCCGCTGGCGGCGTTGGATCGCCGCGTGTGCAGCCGGACGGTCCTGCAAGTGCCGGCGCGCGTCAAGCTGCATCAACAACCTGCGCCGTTTTCCTGTTGTTCATTCTTGTTGTCGATGATGCGACCTACGCCACGTCCTGGCGTGACCTGAGCAAAGGCTGTGGTTCCAATGGCGGAGCGTTTTCTTCGCAGCGGCATTGGTCGTCTTGCCCTGCTGTTGGTGTTGGTGGCGGTCGCGCCTGCCCTACTGCTCATGACGCATCTGGCGATCGTGGCGCGCGCCGAGAACCTTCGCGCGGTGGGCGAGCGTCAACAGCAGGCGGCGATGGCCTCGGTCAGGCTGTTCGAGGAGCTCCTCGACTCGGTGAAGCTGGCGATGCGCGCCGGTGCCGCCGACGCTTCTCGCTGGTCGGCGACACCGGCCGAGTGCGTGGCGGGCGCTGCCCGGATGGCCGACTCCCATCCCTTCATCCGGCGCGTTGCCGTGGTCGACGGTGACGGGCGCGTACGATGCACCGGCGTGGGCCTCGCTCCGGGTATCTCGTTGGCCGACCGTCCATTCGTGCGGCACGCGCTTGCGACCGGCGAGGTCGTGCTTGGTACCCCGGTCGTGTCGCGCCTTACGGCCGAGGTCGTGCTGCCGGTGGCGTTGGCGATCCCAGACGAGGCCGGCAGGGCCCCGGATAAGCCAGCCCTGCTTACCGCCGAGCTCGATCTCGACTGGATGGTGCGCCAGGTCGCGGGCAGCGAGGCCGGCTCGGAACTTGCTCGGTTCGCGGTGCTCGTCAGCGACGACGGCCTTGTCGTTGCTGAGTATCCGCAGCCGTCCGGCCACGCCGAGGAGACGTCGCGGCGGCTTGTCGAGACCGTGCTGTCGGCTCCGTTGGGTTGGGCCGAGCTCCAGGACGCGGAGGGCCGGGACAGCATCGTCGGCTTCGCACACATGCTCTCGATGGGGCTCGCGCTCGCGGTCGGGATCGACAGTGTGGCGGTGCTCCGTCCGCTCGACCGCGAGATGCTGGTCACACTCGTGCTGGCGCTGCTGACCGCGGCTCTCGGCATTACCACAGCGATGGCGATGGCGCGCAGGGCGATCGGCCGTCCCGTGCTAGCCCTGACCGATGCCGCCAGGGCCTTGGCGTCCGGGGCACCGTCGCCGCCGTTGCCGACCGGGGCGTGGTATGGCGAGTTCGAGATCCTGAAGCAGGCCTTCAGGCGCATGACCAGCGAGATCGCACGGCGGCAAGAGGCGTTGGAGGCCAGCAACAGCGAACTTGAGGCCGCGAACCGCCTGCTGATCGATCTGGCCGAGCGGGATTCGCTGACCGGCCTCGCCAACCGCCGCGCCTTCGATCTCGCTCTGGAGGCGGCCTGGAAGCGCGGCCTGCGCGAGGCCACGCCCGTCGCCGTGCTGATCATCGATCTCGACCATTTCAAGCAGTTCAACGACCGCTACGGCCATCTCGAGGGCGACGCCTGCCTGATGCGCGTCGCCGGGCTGCTGATGGCGATGCAGCTCCGCCCCTACGATCTCGCCGCGCGCCTCGGCGGCGAGGAGTTCGCGGTGCTGCTGCCCGACAGCGACGTGCCCGGCGCGGTCGCGGTCGGGGAGCGGATCCGCGCCGCGCTGCACGACATGATGCTGCTGCACGAGGGCTCGCCGCTTGGCTTCGTCACGGCCAGCATCGGCGCGGCCTCGATGGTGCCGCTCGGACCGGCGGAGCCGCGCGTGCTGCTCGCCGCGGCCGATCGCGCGCTCTACGCGGCCAAGGCCGCGGGGCGTGACCGCGTCTCGGCCGAGGGCTGGGCGGTCGCTGCGTGAGCGTCCTCACATCCGGTGGCAACCGGGAAGCATATGGTCGCGTTCACCGTTTGGTTACGCATCCCGCTCATGCTCCTGCGTGATGGGACTGCTGCTGAGGAGGTGACCATGCCTGCCCTGGTGAAGACCGCTCCGCCCGCCGGCCCGAGCCCGCTGATGCTGTCCGACAAGCTGCTCCGCATGGCGCGCTCCGCTTCCGATGAGGGGCGGCGCGACACGGCCCTGCTGCTGCTCGCCGCAGCGCATCTGGTGCTCGACCGTCCGAGCCGTCGGCTGCGCCGCCCGCTGATCGGCCGCGCCTGACCGATCCGCACCGGTGTGGCGGCCCGCGCCCTGCGCGGGGCTTGTTCCGCCGCGCCGATCCGGCCTATCACCGCGCGACCTCCGGCTGGGGCGTCGCCAAGCGGTAAGGCAGCGGACTTTGAATCCGCCATTCCCAGGTTCGAATCCTGGCGCCCCAACCAGCCCCGCCGACCGGGCGCCTCACCCGCGGCGATAGCGGCAGCGACCGGGTTCAGCCCGCCGCGGTGCCGGTCTGCTGGATCGCGCTCAGCAGCCACGGCCCGCCCTGCACCCGCACGAAGGTCCAGAGCTCGGTCACCGTCTCGCGCGGCGCGGCACCGGGCAGCGCCGGCGGCGCGCCGACCGGCACATCGACATCCGTCAGGCTGAAGCGCATCGCCACGGTCGCGTAGTCGCGCACGCCCTCGCGCCAAGCCTCGCTGACATCGCCCTCCTCGAACACCAGGCCGGAGACGCGGTTGCGCACGCCGCGGCGGGCATCCTCGTCGAGCTGTTCGGCGACATAGCCGAGCATCTCGGGCGTCAGCATCCGGCCGAGCTTGGCCGTATCCGCCTCGCTCCAGGCGGCCTGGATGTCCTTGAGCGCCGCCTCGAAGGTCGCGAGATCCTCCTCGGTCAGCCGCAGCGGCACATGGCCGCCGCCGGCGAAGCCCGCGCCGCTGCGCGGCAGCGGCCCGCTGCCGAGATCGGGCACCGGGAAGCGGCCTGCCGCCGCGCCGGCCATCGCCGGGGCGGCGCGGAACAGCCGAAGCCCGAGCCAGATCAGTCCGCCGATCAGCGCGAGCTGGAGCAGCGCGCCGAGCACGCCGCCGAGCCCCGCGCCGAAGAAGCCCGAGCCCAGCATGAGCCCGATCAGCCCGCCGGCGAGCAGCCCGCCCATCAACGCGGGCCCGAAGCCGGGCCGGGCGGCCGTCGCGGGTGCCGCGGCCGCCGCGGTCGGGGCCGCCGGCTGGGCGAGGTTGCGCTGCACCGGCTGCGCCTGCTGCGGCGCGACACGGGTGGGCGGCGGCGGCGCGTAGGTCTGCCCGCCGCGGGTGCCGAAACTGCCGCCGCGGCCGATGCGCGCCTCGGCGATCGCCGGCGCCAGCGCCAGGGTGAGGGTCGCGGCCAGGGCCGCATAGAGGGCGAAGCGTCGCATCACGGACCTCCCGAGGGTCGTTCGGCCGTGAACATGGCCCTTCCCGTGCCCGGGCGCTAGCGTCGCGCGCATGCGGATCGTCGTCCTCGTCCTGTCGCTGCTGGTCGCGCTGCCGTCGGCTGCGCGCGAGATCAAGCTCTCGACCTGGAACATCGCCTGGCTGACCACCAAGCCGGCCGGCCACCCGGCCCTGCCGCGCGGGCTGCACATCCGCACGCCGGCCGACTACGCGCTGCTGCAACGCTATGCCGAGCGGCTGGAGGCCGACATCGTCGCGCTCCAGGAGGTGGACGGGCGGCTCGCCGCGGCGCGCGTGTTCGACGCGGCCGGCTACGATTTCCATTTCACCGACGAGACGGATGTGCAGCGCCCGGGCTTCGCGATCCGCCGTGGCCTTGCCTGGCGCGCCAACCCCGACCTCATGGAGCTCGACCTCGCGCCGAATGCGCGGTTCAGCCTGCGCCGCGGTGCCGACATCACGGTCGAGATCGCCGGCCGCTCGCTCAGGCTCCTGAACGTGCATCTGCGCGCCGGCTGCACCTGGGACGCCATCGCCGGGTCGGAGCGCGTGGCCTGCGTCGAACTCGCGCGCCAGGCGGGCCACATCGCCCGCTGGATCGCCGCGCGGCGGGTCGCTGGCGAGGCCTTCGCCGTGCTCGGCGATTTCAATCGGCGCATGGAGGGCGACGACGATGTATTCGCCATCCTCGCCCGCGCCGCGCCGCTCACGCGCGCAACCGAGGGGTTCTCGAATCCGTGCTGGGGCGGCGCGGTGTTCATCGATCACATCCTGCTCGGCGGCGCGGCGCGCGAGTGGCTGGTGCCGCGCAGCCTGCGCGTGATGGTCTATCGCGAGACCGACCGGTCGTTCCGCGACCGGCTGTCGGATCACTGTCCGGTCAGCGTGACGCTCGATGTGCGCTAGACGCGCGGCGCAAGCCCGGCCCGTGCGGCAGCGGCAGGCTACTCCGCCTGCGCGCTCGCCTCCGACCGCACGCCCTTGACGCGCTGCGCGAGCGAGGCGGCCATGAAGTCGTCGAGCTCGCCGTCCAGCACCGCCTGCGGGTTGCCCTTCTCCACGCCGGTGCGCAGATCCTTCACCATCTGGTACGGCTGGAGCACGTAGGACCGGATCTGGTGGCCCCAGCCGATATCGGTCTTCTCGGCCTGCGCCGCCGCGGCCACCGCCTCGCGCTTCTGGAGTTCGAGCTCGTAGAGCCGCGCCTTCAGCATCTCCATCGCGATCGCGCGGTTGCGATGCTGGCTGCGGTCCTGCGTGCTCGCCACCACGATGCCGGTCGGGAGGTGCGTGAAGCGAACGCCCGACTCGGTCTTGTTCACGTGCTGCCCGCCCGCGCCGGATGCGCGGAACGTGTCGGTGCGCAGATCGGCCGGGTTGATCTCGATCTCGATGCTGTCATCGACCACCGGCGAGACGCCGACCGAGGCGAAGCTCGTCTGCCGGCGCGCATTCGCATCGAAGGGCGAGATGCGCACCAGGCGGTGCACCCCGCTCTCGGTCTTGAGCCAGCCATAGGCGTTGGGGCCGATCACCTTCAGCGTCGCGCTCTTGATGCCGGCCTGCTCGCCGTCGGTGCGGTCGATCAGCTCGACCTTGTAGCCGTGGCTCTCGGCCCAGCGCGTGTACATGCGGAGCAGCATCTCGGCCCAGTCCTGGGCATCGACGCCGCCCGCGCCGGCATTGATCTCGAGGATCGCGTCATTGCCGTCGGCCTCGCCCGAGAGCAGGCTTTCGAGCTCGCGCTTCTCGGCCTCGGCGACCAGGCGCCTCAGATCGGCCTCGGCGGCGGCGAGGGTCTCGGCGTCGCCCTCCTCCTCGGCCAGTTCCGCGAGCCCGTAGGCATCCTCGGCCTCGCGTTCGAGCCGCCGCACCGCCTCGATCCCGGCGGCCAGGCGGTTGCGCTCGCGCATCAGCTTCTGCGCCGCCTCCGGGTCCGACCACAGGGCGGGGTCCTCGGCGCGCGCGTTCAGCTCCTCGAGGCGGCGGGTTGCGGCATCCCAGTCAAAGATGCCTCCTCAGCAGACCCGCCGTTTCGGCGATCCGCTCTTTCAGCGCGATGATCTCGGCCTTCATCGGCCGCGCACTCCCATGATGAGGTCCGCGAGGGGCGCGTCAGTACAGCCCGCCGAGGCCCGCGTCCAGCGCGGCCGCCGCGGGTCTGCCGCCGGCCCCGCCGATCACGCCGTCCGTGCCGCTCGCGCCGGGCTCCGTGCCCGGCTTGAACGCCTCCATGATCGCCCCCGGCGTGCCCGGCGGCACCGGCTCGCCGGTCTGGGGGTTCACCCAGACCATGCGCAGCCCGGAGGGCACGCGGAAGGGCAGGGCCGGCCGGTCGGCCAGCGCCTCGCGCATGAACTGGCCGAAGATCGGCGCGGCGATCAGCCCGCCGGTCTCGTTGTCGCGCGCGAGCCCGAGCGGGCGCGGCTCGTCGAAGCCGACCCACACCGCGACCACGAGCTCCGGCGTGAAGCCGACGAACCAGGCATCCAGCCAGTCATTGGTCGTGCCGGTCTTGCCGGCGGCGGGACGGCCGATATTCGCCCGCCCGCCGGTACCGCGCTGGATCACGCCCTGCAGCATCGACACCATCTGATAGGCCGAGGCGGCGTCGGTCGCGCGCGCGCGGATGTCGGGCGGGTCGGGCGGCACGGCCCCCGGCGCCGGATCGCGGCAGGTGTCGCAGGGACGCGCATCGGCGCGGAAGATGACGCGCCCGTTCCGGTCCTGCACCGAGTCGATCAGCGTCGGATCGACCCGCATCCCGCCATTGACGAAGGCGGCATAGCCCGCGGCCATGCGCAGCACGGTGGTCTCGCCCGCGCCGAGCGCCATCGAGTAGTTGCGCTCCATGTTGTCGATCACGCCGAAGCGGCGCACGACATCGGCCACATTGTCGAGCCCGACCCGCTCGGCAAGCCGGATGGTCATCAGGTTCTTCGACTTCTCGAGCCCGACGCGCATCGGTGTCGGTCCGCCGAACTCGGTCTCGGTGTAGTTGGTCGGCCGCCAGCGTCCCTGGCCCGGGCCGAGATCGACGACGAAGGGCGCGTCCAGCACCTTCTGCACCGGCGAGAAGCCCTGCTCCAGCGCGGCGAGATAGACGAAGGACTTGAACGCCGAGCCGGGCTGGCGCTGCGCCTGTGTGGCGCGGTTGAACCAGGAGCGCTCGAACGACCAGCCGCCGGAGAGCGCGAGCACGCGCCCGGTCGAGGGGTCGAGGGCGACGAGCGCGCCTTCCACCTGCGGCGTCTGGCGGAGGCTCGCGCGCTCGGGCAGCGCAGGCCGGGCGGGACGGCCGCGCGCGGCGGCGACCGCGGGCTCGGCCGGCAGCGGTTCGATCAGCACCACATCGCCGACCGACACCACGTCGGAGGCCGCGCGCGGGGCGGGGCCGAGCCGGTTGTCGGGCAGCGCCGGCCGCGCCCAGGCCATCTCGGCGAGCGGCATGGTCAGGGTGCGCGGGCGCGGCGGCAGGTTGGGCCGCTCGGGACGTTCCAGCCAGCCGACGCGTGCGGCCTGCGCCGTGACCTCCAGCACGACGGCCTGGCGCCACTCCGGCAGCATCCCCGGTGTGCGCGGCACGGCGGCGAGCGCCTCGGTCCAGCCGGTGGCGAGGCGCTCGGCCGGCAGGTCGATGCGCGCCACCGCGCCACGCCAGCCGCCGCGGCGGCGGTCATAGGCGATCTGGCCCTCGCGCAGCGCGCGGTCGGCGATCTCCTGCAGGCGCGGATCGAGGCTGGTGCGGACCGTCAGCCCGCCCTGCGTCGTCGTCTCCTCGCCGAAGCGGGCGATCAGCTGGCGGCGCACCTCCTCGGCGAACCACTCGGCCTGCACGCGCTCGGCGAAACGGCCGGGGCGGACCTCGATCGGGGTCGCCTTCGCGGCCTCGGCGGTGGCGCGGTCGATCACGCCGTCCTGCGCCATGCGCTCGAGCACCCAGTCGCGCCGTCCCTTCGCCGCCTCGGGGAAGCGGAACGGGTTGTAGTTGTTCGGCGCCTTGGGCAGCGCGGCGAGATAGGCGGCCTCGGCCGGGGTGAGCTCCTCCAGCGCCTTGCCGAAATAGGTCATCGCCGCCGCGCCGACGCCGTAGGCGCCGGAGCCGAGGAAGATCTCGTTCAGGTAGAGTTCGAGCACCCGCTCCTTCGGCATCGCCTGGTCGATGCGGATCGCCAGGATCGCCTCGCGCAGCTTGCGGTCGAGCGAGACCTCGTTGCCCAGCAGCATGTTCTTCGCGACCTGCTGGGTGATGGTGGAGGCGCCCACCGGGCGGCGGCCCTGGCCCATCTGCTGGAGGTTGGTCAACGCGGCGCGCGCGATCGCCATCACGTCCACGCCGGGATGCGTCCAGAAATTCTGGTCCTCGGCCGAGACGAAGGCGTCCTGCACGAGCTTGGGGATCGAGTCGATCGGCACGAAGATGCGCCGCTCGGTCGCGAGCTCCGCGAGCAGGCGCGAATCGCCGGCATAGACGCGGCTCATCACCGGCGGCTGGTAGTCGATCAGCGCGGCGTATTCCGGCAGCCCCCGGCTGTAGTGGTGCCAGGCATAGACGCCGGCGCCGGCGGCGCCGAGCGCGCCGAGGAACCCGACCCCCGCGAGCGTGGCCAGCACGCGCCGCAGCCGGGAACGCCGCCGCTTCGCGCGCGGCGGCCGCGCGCGCGGCTCGGCAGGCGTCGCGGCGGGCTCGGCCGTCTGCCCGGGCGCGGGCTCCGGGGCCACGCCGCTGGCCCGGCGCGGCCGCAGTGCGAGCGGTTCGTCAGCCTTCATGGCATCGCCCGATTATCACGGTCACGTGGCGAGGTCACGGCGAAGGCAACGCATGGCACGGCCGCAGGCTTCCGCTCAACCGATCGTCATCGCTCAGCCGGCGGCGCGGACCGGCACGGCCTCCTCCAGGTAGCGCTGCGCCGCCTCGGCCATCGCGGCAGCGAGCTTGCGCCGGTGATCGGCGCGGCGCAGCAGCGCCTCGTCGGCCCGGCTCGACATGAATCCCATCTCGATCAGCACCGAAGGCACGTCGGGCGCCTTCAGCACCACGAATCCGGCGAAGCGATGACTGTTCGGCAGCATCGTCACCTCGCGCCGCAGCGACGCCACGGCATGACGCGCCATGCGTGCGCTGCCGTTCAGCGTCTCGCGCCTGACGAGCGAGATCAGGATGCGCGCGACCTCGGGCGTCACACCGGTGAACGATGGCCCGGCGAATCGATCGGCGCGGTTCTCGTTGCGCGCGATCCGCTCGGCGATCGAGTCCGAGGCGTGTTCGGCGAGCGTATAGACCGAGGCGCCGCGCACCGAGGGGTCGTCGAGCGCATCCGCATGGATGGAGAGGAACAGCGCGGCGTTGCGGCTCTGCGCGAACCGCACGCGATCGGCGAGCGGGACGAAGACGTCGCGCGTGCGCGTCATCGCCACGCGGTAGCGTCCGGTCGCCTCCAGCATGCCGCGCAGCTCCAGCGCCGCGGCCAGCGCGATGCGCTTCTCCTGCGTGCCCGAGGCACCGATCGCGCCCGGGTCACGGCCGCCATGGCCGGGGTCGAGCACGATCAGCGGCCGTTCGGGCGGCTGCGGCGGGCGCGGCAGCGGCTCGGAGGCCGCCTCCTCGCGCAGGAACACGCTGCGCGGCGCCGGCACCATCTCGACCACCAGCGCCGCGCCACCCCGTTCGAGGGCGGCGCGCCGCACCGCGACCGGTTCGGCGAGATCGAGCACCACGCGCGTCACCCCCGGACGGTTCAGCGCCGCGCGCAGCCGCAGCACCGGGCCGAGCCCCGGCGGCGGCGCGCCCGCGCGCCACGCCGCGCCCTCGATGTCGATGACGAGGCGCAGCGGGTTGTCGAGCGTGAACAGGCGGAACGAGATCGGCTCGGCGAGCGTCAGGCTGAGGCGCACCGTGCCGTCATCCTGGGTGAGCGCGGCCGCGCCGATCGCGCGCGCGGCGAGCGGACGGGCGAATGCGGGGACGATCAGCGCGGCCGCGGCGGCGACCAAGGCGCGGCGGCGTGGCCCCCGACTCGACGGCGCCCCCGGGAGAGCGGGTGGCCGGAGCGGCATGGCGGTCCTTCCAAGCAAGCCGGTCGATGGCATAATGCACGATCTACCCGTCGGTTGCCAGACGATCCTGAGAGATCGGTCGAGCAAATCCGGCCTTGTGGGGTCGGCCCGCATGCGCCATTGTGCAAGTGCCCGTGCGGACCGACCGTTGCGCGTCCCGCCCCGCGTTCCCTCCTGTCCTGTCGAGGGAGCTTCGAGGCGCCGCGCCGCTCTTCGCAGGGCTCGCGCCTGCCGCGCTGCCCCCCAAGCCGCCGGTGTCCGCGCGGGTTCCTGCAAGGCCATGATGCCCCGCCGAGCGAGAAGCCATCGGGTGCCGTCGCGCCCGTCGGGACGGAACGACATGACCGGACGCGCAAGCGCCCATCGCCAGACCCGAGACGCCGCGTTCCCCGGTGGCGCCCCGCAATCCCTGATCCGCCGCCCGGCCGGAACGGCCGGAGCGGCGTGGAGACACGCCTTCCATGACCAAGCGCATGCTGATCGATGCGACGCACCCGGAGGAGACCCGGGTCGTCGTGCTCGATGGAAACCGGCTTGAGGAGTTCGACGTCGAGACGTCCACCAAGCGGACGCTCAAGGGCAACATCTATCTCGCCAAGGTGGTGAGGGTCGAACCCTCGCTGCAGGCCGCGTTCGTCGATTACGGCGGCAACCGTCACGGCTTCCTCGCCTTCAGCGAGATCCACCCCGACTACTACCAGATCCCGGTCGCCGACCGGCAGCGGCTGCTGGAGATGGCCGCTGCCGAGGCCGAGGAGGACGCGGCACGCGAGCACGAGGAGGGCGATGCCGCCGCCGAACAGGCCGGCGGCGAGACGCCGCCGCAGCGTGACGAGGCGGCAGCGGACGAGGCGGTGACGGCGGAGCTCGGCGCGGCCGGCGAGGCGGCGCCCGCCGAACCGTCCACGGCAGGGCCGGTCGTCGCGGCCGGCGACGGCGCGGAGGAGCCCACAGCCCCCATCGCTGAACTGCCGCCGACGGCCGAGGACCCGCCGGCCGAGGGGCCGCCCCTGCCGCGCCCGCCCGCCGCCCAGCCCGCGCGCATCGACAGCGAGACGGTCTCGGCCGACCCGGAGGCGATCGATCCCGAGGCGGCACCCCCGCCACCGGGCGGGCACCCTTCGGAACCTCCCGCCGAGAGCGCGGAGGAGGACGGCCCGAGCCGGCCCGAATCCGAGATCGACACCGTGGTCGCCGAGCCGGTCGCGCCGGAGACGATCGGCGGCGGCGCGGAGAACGGCGAGGAGGACCGGCCGCGCCGGATCGCACCGCGCTTCCTGCGCCACTACAAGATCCAGGAGGTGATCAAGCGCCGGCAGATCCTGCTGGTGCAGGTGGTGAAGGAGGAGCGCGGCACGAAGGGCGCGGCACTCACCACCTATCTCTCGCTCGCCGGACGGTATTCGGTGCTGATGCCGAACACGCCGCGCGGCGGAGGGATCAGCCGCAAGATCACCTCGGCCGCCGACCGCAAGCGCCTGCGCGAGGTGATGCAGGAACTCGCCGTGCCCGAGGGCATGGGCATCATCGTGCGCACCGCCGGCGCCAACCGCCCGAAGGCGGAGATCAAGCGCGACTGCGAGTACCTGCTGCGCCTCTGGGACTCGATCCGCGAGACGACGCTGAAGTCGGTCGCGCCCGCGCTGATCTACGAGGAGGCGAACCTCATCAAGCGCGCGATCCGTGACGTCTATTCGCGCGACATCGACGAGATCGTGGTGGACGGCGAGGACGCCTACCGCGCGGCCAAGGACTTCATGCGCATGCTGATCCCGTCGCATGCGAAGAAGGTGCAGCTCTACCGGGACGGCGGGATTCCGCTGTTCGCGCGCGCGGGCGTCGAGAGCCAGCTCGACGCGATGCACAACAAGCGCGTCGAGCTGCGCTCGGGCGGCTACATCATCATCGACCAGACCGAGGCGCTCGTCTCGATCGACGTCAACTCCGGGCGGGCGACGCGCGAGCGCAACATCGAGGAGACCGCGCTCAAGACCAATCTCGAAGCGGCCGATGAGATCGCGCGCCAGCTCCGCCTGCGCGACCTCGCCGGGCTGATCGTGATCGACTTCATCGACATGGAGAACAGCCGCAACAACGCGGCCGTGGAGCGGCGGCTGAAGGAGGCGCTGAAGCAGGACCGCGCGCGCATCCAGGTCGGCCGGATCAGCCATTTCGGCCTGCTGGAGATGAGCCGCCAGCGGTTGCGGCCGAGCCTGACCGAAACGGCCTTCGTCACCTGCCCGCATTGCAACGGCACGGGCCTGGTGCGCTCGGTGGAGAGCAGCGCCGTGCATGTGCTGCGCGCGATCGAGGAGGAGGCGGCGAAGCGTCGCTCGGCCGAGATCGTGCTGCGCTGCGCCGGCGCCGTCGCGTTCTATCTGCTGAACCACAAGCGTGCCCGGCTCGCCGAGCTCGAGGCGGCGTTCGGGCTGAAGGTGATCTTCGTCGCCGACGAGACGCTGCTGCCGCCGGCGCTTCGGATCGAGCGCACGAAGCCGCTGACCGCGCCGCCGCCCGCGCCGGCCGCATCGCTTCCGCCGCCCGTGGTGACGGCGGAGGCCGCGCTGGACGAGGCCGAGGAGGAGACCGAGGAGACGGAGGAGGAGGCCGAGGAGGCCCGCGCGGCTCCCGGCGAGACCGAGGGCGAGCGGGAGGCGCGGCGGCGCCGCCGCCGCCGCCGCCGCCGTGGCGGTCGCCGGGAGGACGGCGCGCCGGTGCAGGCTGCGCCGCCGTCAGGGGTCGGCGAGCAGCCGGTGATCGAGCCGCTGGAGCCCGCGGAGGCCCCGGCTGTGGAGGCAGGCGAACCGGTCCCCCCGCCAGCGGCCGAGGAGGACCAGGAGCGCCGCTTCCGGCGCGGCCGGCGCGGCGGGCGCCACCGCCGCCGCGAGGAGGGCGAGGCGCCGGCGCCGCGCCCGGAACCTGCGCCGCGCTTCCAGGGCGCGACGCCGGCCAATCCGTTCGGCGATGCCCCCTTCGACCTGTTCGACGAGATCGAGCCGGCCGAACCCGGGGCCGTCGCGGCGGTCGCCCCGGCCAGCCCGCCGAGCACTCCCGTCGTCGCCGAGGCCGCGCCGCCCGCACCGATCGCCGAGGTCGCGGCACCGGTCGCGAAGCCGCCGCCCGCCCCGGTCATGGTGGAGGCTCCGCCGGCGCCTGTGCCGGAGCCGGTTCCCGAGGGCCCGCACGCCTCGATCGAGATCAAGCCGATCGTCGTGGACGAGGTGATCGCCGAGGCGCCCAAGAAGCGCGGCTGGTGGCGCCGCTGAGCGCGGCGTCCCGGTGCCGCAGGATGCCGGCCAGAGGGCGCCTGCCCGCTCGCGCGCAATCCGGCCGAGCTGCGGCGCTATCGCGCGGGCGGCGTGACGGTCTGCATGCCGACCGTCGGCGGCCGCGAGGGGGCCGGCGCAACCCTCGCCACGCGCGCGCGGATGCACCGTGCGATCCGCACCCGCGATGATCTGCTGCTGGTGCGCGGGCCCGCCGATGTCCGCCGCGCGCAAGCCTCGGGCCGGCTCCGCCTGCTGCTGCACCGCGCGGGGGGCGATCGCGGTCTCGCGCGCGCCGGCGGTGTGCTCGCACGGCAATCCGCGCGCGGTGCATCCCTCCGCGCGCAATCTCGGCGACGACCTGATCCGCGCGATCGCGGACCAGGGCGGGGTGATCGGCGCGGTCGGGTTTCCCGCCTTCGTCTCGGCCTCGCCGCGACCGACGATCGACCAGTTCATCGACCGCATCGCCTATCTGGGCGATCTCGTCGGCGTGCGGCATGTCGCACTCGGGCTCGACGACTTCGCCGGTCAGGACGGCATCGCGCCGCCCGAGGTGGCCGCGGGGCTGTACCGAAGCTTCGTCTCCTCGGGCGACCGGGGTCCGGCGACCTATCCGCCGCCGCCGTGGCGCTATCCCGAAGGGATCGAGATGCCCGAACGCATGCGCGCGCTCGCGCC
This sequence comes from Elioraea tepidiphila DSM 17972, assembly GCF_000378465.1. GTDB lineage: Bacteria > Pseudomonadota > Alphaproteobacteria > Acetobacterales > Acetobacteraceae > Elioraea > Elioraea tepidiphila. Next base: position 30,465 of record NZ_KB899931.1, on the reverse strand, counting down.
TGCCGTGGCGCGGCGCGGCTCCGCAGCCGATGAGGTGCGCGCGATCATGGGCGGCAACTGGCTGCGCGTGATCGATGCGGTGCTGACGGACGACGCCGCGCCGTAGCGCCGCTCAGGCCGCCTCGGCATCGAGCCGCACGCCGAACGCCTCGCGCAGCACCCTGCTGCCTTCCGGCGTGGGTGCGACCAGACGGCGCGCAAGTCCCTCGCCGGGCTGCCGCCGCACCCAGCCACGCGCGAGGTAGAGCGTGCAGATCGCGCGCGCAAGCCCGCCGCCGAGATGCGGCCGCCGTTCCGACCAGTCCATGCAGTCGCAGGCGAAGCGCCGGGCGCGCCGCGCCGCGTCGAGATCGACGCCGAGCCGTTCCAGTAACGCATCGCCTGCGGCCGTGGTCTCCCACCCACCCGGGGCGGGCCGCAGCACGCCGCGCGACACCAGCCCCTCATGCAGGGCCACGCCGAGCCGCCCGGCCAGGTGATCCCAGCAGGTGCGGGCGGCGTGCAGCGCTTCGCCGTGCGGCCAGCGCCGCGCCGGGCGCGTCGCCTCGGCAAGGCCCATGAGTGACTCCAGAATCGCGGCGACATCCTCGCTGGCGATGCGGAACCAGCGGTGCCGGCCCTGCGCGTGCACCGCGACGAGCCCGCCATCGGTCAGGGCCGCGAGATGCGCCGAGGCGGTGGAGGGGGCGATGCCGGCCGAGCGCGCGAGTTCGCCCGCAGTCAGCGCCTCGCCCGCCATCAGCGCCTGGAGCATCGCCGCGCGCGCCGGATCGGCGATCAGCGCGGCGGCGGAGGCGAGGCGCGCGGGCGTGGTCATGGACACGTCATGGCACGGCCGCCTCGTGCGGTGCTTCGCCGCCGCCGGAAATGAAGAACGGCCCCGGTGCGGCAGCACCGGGGCCGTCGTCCGTCAGTTCAGGCGGAGGGTCAGGCCGCCTTGCGCCGGCGCGCCGCCATGCCCAGCGCGGCGAGGCCGAAGCCCAGCAGCGCGAAGGTGGCCGGCTCGGGCACGCCGGTGATCTCGCGGATCAGCTTCTGCTCGATCGCCGCCGCGAAATCGGCGAAGTCGTTGACGCCAATGGCGAACGCGCCGGGACCGCCGATCACGTTGTTCTGGTACCAGTTCAGCAGCGATGCGCCACCGATGGTCAGGCCGTTGATCGTGATGCCGGCGGCGACTGCGGCATTCCGGGCGGTCGCCGTGTCCGCGCCGTCGTTCCTCTCGCCGTCACCGGAGACGTCCATGACCTTGCGCAGGCCGTCGAAGCCGTTGTCCGCGCCAAGCAGGCCGGCGCCGTAGTTGATCGCGCTGCCGACCGCCGTCAGGCCGCTATAGGCGCGGCTGGTGCCGGCGATCGCCGCGGCGAAGGCGTTCGCGGACGCGGCGTCGTTCACCAGCGTCCAGTTGACGAGCTGCGCCTGCTGCGCCGCGCCGGACCACTCGACATAGGTCACGGCGATGCTGCCGAGCTGGCTGCCCATGATCGCGTTCTGGACCGCCGCGCTCTGGAAGGCCTGGACATAGCCACCCTTCTGCAGAGCGTACTCGCTCGAATCGACGCTGCCGGACACGTCGATCAGCAGCACGAGCTCCAGCCCCACCGCGGTTCCGGCTTCGGCCTTCGAAGCCATGCCGAGCGGAGCAGCGACCACCATCGCCGCTGCCAGCGCCCGCATTCCTGTCATTCTCGCCATGTATCCTGTTCCCCTTGTCCTCGGCCATAACGGCCAGCGACCCGATACCGGCCGCGCAAGATTGTTGGTGCAGGTTTCGTGCCAACTTGCCGTGCCGTCGCCGAGTCAAGCGGTTGGGAGGCCTGCCGCGGGGGAGGGATCGGAGGGTGTAAAATAATCCGACACGATGGCATGCGGCGCCGCACATGCCGTTCCGCCCTTGGAGCATTACCGCTACGTCAATCTTTGACCAGACTGACGCGCACTCGGCCGCCGCGGATCCCCGGACGCGCCGCCGATGCGGGGCAACGCAGTTGCGGCGTCAGGCAAGCCAGCGCCGGATCCGCTCGGCGGCCTCGGCCATGTCGGCGGTCGCGCCGCAGAAGCTGAACCGCACGGTGCGGTGGCCTCGCCTGCGGTCGAAATCCACCCCCGGCGTCGCCGCGACCGCGATCTCGGCGAGCATCCGCGTGCACCAGGCCGCGCTGTCGTTCGTCAGATGCCCGACATCGGCATAGAGATAGAACGCGCCCTCGGCCGGGGCGAGGCGGTCGATCCCCGCCTTCGGCAAGGCGTCGAGCAGCAGCGCGCGGTTCGCGGCGTAGCGGGCGACATGGCCGCGCAGCTCCGCATCCGCCTCGAACGCGGCCAGCGCCGCCACCTGCGACACGCCGGGCGCGGAGATGAACAGGTTCTGCGCCAGCCGCTCCACCGGACGCGCGAGGTCCTCGGGCAGCACCATCCAGCCGACCCGCCAGCCGGTCATCGACCAGTATTTCGAGAACGAGTTGATCACCACCGCGCCGGGAATTGCGGCCGCCGTCGTCGCCGGTTCGCCGTAGGTGAGGCCGTGATAGATCTCGTCGGAGATCAGCCGCACGCCGTGCCCGGTGCACCAGTGTGCGATCGCGGCGAGTTCGTCCGCGTGCAGCATCGTGCCGGCCGGGTTGCAGGGCGAGGCGACGATCAGACCGTCGGGCGGCGGATCGAGCGCCTCCAGCATGGCCACCGTCGGCTGGTAGCGGCTCTGCGGCCCCGCCTCCAGCATGATCGGCACGAGCCCGAGTGCGGTCAGGATGTTCACGTAGGGCGGATAGAAGGGCGCGGCGAGCGCGATCCGGTCGCCGCGGTCGAAGGCGGCCAGGAAGGCGAGCGGGAACGCGCCCGAGGCGCCGACCGTGACGGCGATGCGCGCGACCGGCACCTCGACTCCGTAGCGCTCCGCATAGAGGCGCGCGATCCGCTCGCGCAACGGGCGGATGCCGAGCGCCTCGGTGTAGCCGAGCGTCTCGCCCGCGCGCATCGCCGCGATCGTGGCCTCGACCGCCGCGGCCGGCGCGCCGGTCGAGGGCTGGCCGACCTCCATGCGGATCACGCGCGGATCGCCGGGGGCGGACGCAGCGGCGCGCGCGTTCGCCGCCGCGATCACGTCCATCACGATGAAGGGCGGGGCCTCGGCCCCCTTGCCGACCTTGAGCGCCATGCGCGCAGTCCCGCCAGAGCGGGCGCGCGGCGTCAAGAGTGGCGCATCAGCGGATCGCGATCGATGCGGCCTCGCTCTCCGACAGGTTTACGCCCTCTTCGATCGCGCCGTGACGGGCGAGGATGTAGGCGGTCACGGCGAGCTTGTCCTCGTCCGAGACCCGCGTCGGGTCGTCGAACGGCATCAGCATCAGGTTGTATTCCAGCAGGCCCGCGGCGTGGCGGAACTTGCGAATCTGCGCGCCCTCGCCCCAGATCGGATTGCCGAACCCCGCCCCACCCCGACCGTCCTCGCCGTGGCAGACCGCGCAAGCCTCGGCATAGACCGTCCGTCCGCGCTCCACCTGCGATGACGCCGCGAACGCCTGCGGCACCATCCGCGCACCGGCCACCAGCACGACCCCGGCAAGCAGCGCGCCGCCGAGCAGCAGAACTCCCTTCATCGATCCTCCCGGTGTGAACAGGTGGGGGTCCGCCGATGCGGACCCCCGGGCGCGCTCAGACGACGCGGATGCGGAACTTGGGGATCGCGTTGTTGGCCATGCCGTAGAGGTTGAACGGCACGGTCGGCGGCTGCGCGATCCCGGCATTGTCGGTCGCGCGCGTCTCGATCACGTGCTCGCCCGCCGGGGCATCCCACTCGAAGTCGAACCGCGACCAGGTGTAGCGGCCGAGATTGGGCGGACGGATATGCGCCTCGCGCCAGGCCCCGCCATTGATGCGGTACTCGACCTTGCGCAACCCGTGCTGCGGACCCCAGGCATAGCCGCGCATGGTCTGCCGCCCGGCCGCGAGTGTGGGCAGTTCGCCCTTCTGCAGCGGGTAGTTGGCCGGCAGCGAGGGCGATTTCTCGATCACCAGCGGCACGGTGATGAACGACTTCACCGGCATCCATTCCACCATCGGGCCGTGGATGTCCTCGGGCCCGACATTGCGGAACTCGTCGCCGGGTGCGGGTGTCGGCTTGGGGTAGTCGGGACCGGCGAACACCTCACCCTTCGTGTTGAGGCGCACCCAGAAATCATGCGTCGCGACCTTGATCTCGGTGAGCCATTTGGTGGACGCCGCCCCGCCCCAGCCGGTGACCAGCGCGCGGACCGGCGCGCCGTGGTCCGGCAGCAGCGGATTGGCGTTCATCCGGAACGCGAGGCCGATATCGTCGGGCCGGCTCAGCACCTCGCGCATCGGCATCGGCCGGCCGATATCGCCCGCGCCGTCCACGCCCGACCAGAACAGCAGCGCCTTCGCGTCGGGCTTCAGCCCCGCGCGCGCGAAGATCTCGGACAGTGGCACGTATTCCCACTCCGCGAGCCCGACCGCGCCGAGCACCCAGTTTCCGCCCGTCACGTCCTTCATGTCGAGCTGTTCCCAGAACACCGTGCGGCCGTTGCCGTGGCACTCCATGGTCGCGAAGATGGTGCGCGAGCGCATCTTCAGCAGATCCTCGTAGCCGATCTCGAGTTCGCGCTCGAGGCCGTTGCCGTGCACCTTCACCTTCCAGTTGCGCGGATCGAGCTCGGGCTTCTGCTCCACGGTCGGCGTCGGATAGTGGTTGCGCACGTAGAACTCCTCGACCGGCGTGATCCAGGTCGAGAAGTTCCAGTATTTGCCGCTGCGCACGGTCGCGCCGATGTTCAGGATGCGGCTGTCGTCCTTCTGGAGGATGCGCCGCGCCGGCGCTGCCGCCTGGGCCAGCGCGGAGCCGGCCGGAACCGCGCTCGCGGCCGCCGCGCCGGCCACGCTCCAGGCCGCGACCTCGAACATGCGTCGGCGGCCGACGTCCTCGCGCTTCAGCACCTGCTCGACGAGCGCACGCTCAGCGCGCGCGATATCGGTCCGATTCATCCGGGCTCCTCCCCTGGTTCGTTGGGCGAGGGAAGAGAAGCATCACCCGTGCCAGGATGCGGCGACGGGCGATCAACGGGTTCGGGGCACGCGAGTCCGGCTCGTCGGACACCGGCCGTGGACCCGGTCCGGTATTCCGGATCAGCAACAGGGCCGCGCTCAGGCGCGACCGCGCAGCCCGAGCCTCCGCATCTTCTCGAACAGCGTCGAGCGCGCGACGCCGAGCCGCCCGGCCGCGGCGGCGACGTCGCCTCCGGTCGCAGCCAGTGCCGCGGCGATCGAGCGCCGCTCGGCCGCTTCGACCACGCCGGCGAGCGTCGGCAGCACCTCCTCCAGCGGCCGCGGCAGGTCCGGGAACAGGTCCGCCGCGTCGAGCCATGGCGAGGTCGCGAGCGCGACCGCGCGCTCCACCCGGTTGCGCAGTTCGCGCACGTTGCCGGGCCAGTCATGCGCCAGCAGCGCCTCCTCGGCGGCCGGACGCAGGCCCGCGACCGCGCGTCCGAACGCCGCGGCGAACTCGTCGGCGAACCTGAGCGCGAGCTGCAGGATGTCCTCGACGCGCGCGCGCAGCGGCGGCACGGCGACACGGATCACGTCGAGGCGGAACAGCAGGTCCTCGCGGAACCGGCCTTCGCGCACGCGCGCGTCCGGGTCGGCATTGGTCGCGGCGATGATCCGAGCCCGGAACGGGATCATGCGCGCCGAGCCGAGGCGCGCGAACTCGCGCGCCTCGATCAGCCGCAGCAGCTTCGCCTGCAAGGCCGGCGCCAGCTCCATGACCTCGTCCAGGAACAGCACGCCCTCGCCCGCCTGCTCGGCATAGCCCGGCGCGCGCGCGGCTGCCCCCGTGAACGCCCCCTTCTCGTGGCCGAACAGCTCGCGTTCCATCAGCGACTCGGGGAGCGCCGCGCAGTTCAGCGCCACGAAAGGCCGAGGGGCACGCGTCGAGCGCGCGTGCAGGAAGCGCGCCGCGACCTCCTTGCCGGTGCCGCTCTCCCCGGTCAGCAGCACCGTGCTGTCCACTGCCGCGGCGCGCACGAGCGTCGCCTCCACCGCGCGCATCGCCGCCGAGGCGCCGAGCGCGCCGGCGCCCTGGGCCGTCGGGCGGCGTGCCAGCAACGTGTCGATCCGACCGAGCAGATCGTCGACCGCGAAGGGCTTGGTGAGGAAATCGGCCGCACCGGCGCGCATCAGCCGCACCGCCTGGTCGATCTCGCCGAACGCGGTCAGGAACACCACCGGCGCCGTGCCGAGCGCCGGCCGCAGCGCGGCGAACAGCGTCTCGCCGGAGCCGTCGGGCAGGCGGATGTCGCAGAGCACGAGGTCCGGGCGCAGCCGCGCCAGCGCCGCCTGGGCCTCGCCGGCGCGCTGCACCCAGGCGACGTCGAAACCCTCGAGTCCCAGACGGTCGGCGAGGCTGCCGCCCATCACCGGATCGTCCTCGACCAGCAGCAGCGTGCCGCGGGGGGGCCTACGCGACACGGGCGAGCTCCCGTTCCCCGAACGGCACGGTGAGGGTCAGCGCGGTGCCGCGCGCCTGGTCGCCTTCGCCGATCCGGCCGCCAAGGGCGGCGGCAAGCCGTGCCGCGGTCCAGAGCCCGAGCCCGCCGCCCGGCGGCGGCGCGTCCGGCACGGCGGCGAGCGTCGCACGCGCGGCCGGCGGCAGGCCGGGTCCGTCGTCGCGCACCGTGAGCGCGAGCGTGCCGTGCGCGATCGTCGCCTCCAGGGTGACGCGGCCGCCCGGCGGACTCGCCGCGCAGGCATTGAGCAGCAGGTTGAGCGCCACCTGGCGCACCATCGTCCGATCGATCGGAATCTCCGAAGGAAGATCGTTCTGCCACGCCAGCGTCAATCCGCGTCGCTCCACCTCGTGGCGGATCAGATGGCGCAGATCGTCGAGATCCTCGCGCGTCAAGGCCGCCTCGCCGACCCGCCCCTTCGAGGTGACGAGGCCGGCGCGCACCACGTCGCGGATGTCCGACAGGCCCCGCCGCAGGAAGCCGATCGAGCGCGCGCGCACGGCCGGATCGGCGCCGTGGCGGGCAAGCGTGTCCACCGCGGTGAACATGCCGCCGAGCGGATTGTTCACCTCGTGGGCCATTCCCGAGGCGAGCTTGCCGAGCAGCGCGTATTTCTCCTCCTCGGCGAGCCGCGCGGCCATGGCCTCGCGCTCGGCGACGGCCCGCGCGGTGCGGTTGAAGGCCCGGAACAGGGCGGCGAACTCGCCCGGCTGGCGCACGATCACCGCCTCGTCCACGGGGCGGATCGGCCCCTCGGCGCCGGTGGCCACGTGCGCGCGCAGGATCGCCAGAGGCGCGAGCATGCGCCGCACGAGCAGCACGCCAAGCGCGGCGAGCAGCAGCGTCAGGGCCGTGTTCACGCCGATCAGCGTCCAACGCACCGTGCGGCGCTCGGCAATCAGCGTGCCGATATCGAGCTCGACCAGGATGCGTCCCACCGGGATTGTACCCTCGCGCAAGGCGCGCGCGAGGAACGCGAGTTCCTCCCGCTCGTCGATCGTCAGTCGCCCATCCGGTCCGAACCGCTCGGTCAGATCGGCAGGCAGGGCGGAGCCAACCGGGAAGCGGCGCGGATCGGAGGCGGCGAGCACGGCCCCCGAGGGCTCGGTGACAACGGCAAACACGATCGTCAGTCCCTGGTAGCGATCGCGCGCGCGGTCGAGCGCGTCATAGGCTTCCCACACGTCGCGCCGGATCGCTGCCGGCAACACCGCGGTGGAGACGCCGTCGAGATAGGCTGCGGCAAGATCGGCGATGTGCCGTTCCTGGTCGCGCGCGAGCCGATGCAGCACCACCTGGCCGATCAGCATCGAGACCGCGATCATCAGCACGGCCACCACCAGCGGCACGCGCACCGCGAGCGGCCACGAGCGCGGCAGCGGGGTGAGCCTCATGTCTGGGCGCGTACGACGGCGCTCATCCGCGCGATCGAGTCGAACAGCGCGGGTTCGGCCGGCACGAAGCCGTCGAGCTGGAGCGTCGCGAGCACCGCGCGGCCCTTGGGGTCCTCGGGCATCGCCGCGAGGGCGGCGGCGAGTGCCCGCACCGGCTCGCTGCGGCGCGCGCCGGCGAGGCTGGCGATCGGCGGAAAGCCGTGCCAGTCCGACCGCCCGATCACGCGCGTTCCGGCGACGATCGCTGGCTCGCGCTCGGCCATCACCTCCCAGACATAGCCGTCCACCGAACCGCCCTCGGCGAGTCCGGCCTGCACGGCGCGAATCACATTGCGATGGCCGAAGGTGAAGAAGCTGCGGGCGAAGAACGTTTCCGGCCGCTCGCCTGCGGCGGCCAGCAGGTAGCGCGTGACCAGGAACCCGGAGTTGCTGTCGGGATCGGAGAAGGCGTGGGTGGTACCGCGCAGGTCCTCGAGCCGCTTGGCCGCGTGGTCGGCACGCGCGATCTGGTAGGATTGGTAAAGCGGCCGACCGCGATGCAGCGGGACTGCGACGACCGCGAGCCGGGCCGCGTGCTGCACGAAGGGATAGCCGCAGATCCAGGCGGCATCGAGCTGGCCCGCAAGCAGGAGCGCCGTGATCTCCTGGTAGGTACGGCGCTTGACCAGCCGCACGCCGAGCCCGGTTGCCGCCGAGAGATACGCGTCAAGGTCGCGCAGCAGTTCGAGATCGGAGTCGAGGAACACGGGGGTCAGCCCGACCGTCAGCGTTCCCGCTGCGCGCGTCGGCCGCGCCAGCAAGGCGAGCGTGCCGGCCAGGGCAACGCGGCGAGTGGCGCGATGCGGCGTCATGGACGTGTTTCTCTCCCCGTTGGCGCCAGGGTGCGCCGGAACGGGGCCCGCGAACAAGCGTGCCCGGGTTTCATGCCGGCCTGCCGAAGGTCTCACCCTCGGCAGGCCCGCATGAAGGGGTTCGTTTGCGCGTGGCCGCCCCACCAGCCCCACGCGCGATACCCGACCGCCAAAGGTCGAACCTTTGGCAGTCGGGCATCAGTCGGCGCCGATCGCGAGGCCGTGGCCGCGCGGATCGGCGGCCCAGGTGCAGGTGGCCGGAGCGCGCGGCAGGTAGCCGGGGCAGGAGAGCAGTGTGACGCGGCCGCTCCGTTCGGCTTCGCCCGCACGCGGCGCAGCCACGGCCTGGGCCGCGGTCGCGCCGCCGATCGCGCGCTGCACCGCGAGCGCCAGCGCGATCGGCGCGCCCGACCCGCCCGAGGCGGCGGCGGCGGCGCGGAACGCGCGAATATTGTCGTTTGCCACCAGCAGCACGGTCGGCAGGGCGGGCGGCACCCGGCCGACCCCCGGTGCCGCCGCCAGCACGAGCCCGGTGCCGGGCGCGATGCGGCCGGTGCCAAACAGGTTGTTCATGGTGAGCGCGCAGGCCACCGCCATGCCCTCGCGGTCCGCGACGACGAAGCCGGTGGTGGCGCCGAGTACCGGCGGCAGCGTCCCCCCGGCCGGCGCAGCCCCGTCCAGCAGGGAAGCCGGATCGGCGCCCGCGCGCGACGCGGCGGCGGCGGCGAGCGCGGCCGCTTCGGCCTCGGCCTCGCTGGCCCGCGCGGCGAGTCGGCGCAGCGCCACGGCCGCGCCGATCGAGCCGCCGACCGGGGCGACATGCAGCGTGTCGTTGCCGAGGCTCGCGCGCAGCGTCGCCGTGAGCGACGGCAGGGTGGCGCGCAGCTCCTCGGCCGGCAGGGCACCTCCGGCCGCCGCGGTGGCGTCGGCCAGCCGTCGTGCCAGGCCTCCCTGGTAGAAATCGCCCACGCCCTGGCTGCGGATCAGCCCGATCAGGTTGCCGAGTTCGGGCTGCACCAGCCGGTCGCCCTCGGCGAGCGGCGCGCCGTCGGCCCGCGCGAACAGGACGCGCGCCTGCGGATCGGCGAACAACGGCCCGGCCACCACGGCGAGGTCGCGCGCCAAGGCCCGGCTGGTCTCGGTGCCGAAGCGCGCGAGCTGTTCGGCCGGGGCGATCACGCGCTCGAAGGGCAGCCGGCCGAGCCGGGCGTGCAGGGCGTAGAGCCCGCGCGGCGTGCCGGGCAGAGCCGCCGGCCGATCCGAACCGGGATCGAGCCGGGCCGGCGCGCGCGGCAGGAAGGTGGCGGCGAGCGCCTGGCCACGCTCGGCCCGGTAGGCGAGGCAGACCCCGCCGCCGGCGAGCGAGGCGCGCGACGGGAGCGTGACGCCGAGGGCGAAGCCGATCGCCACCGCGGCATCGGCCGCCGAACCGCCGGCGGCGAGAATCTCGCGCCCGACCAGGGCCGCGCGCGGCTCCTCGACCGCCACGCCGCCGAGGAAGCCCTGCACGAAGCCGGGGGTGCCGCGCGCCGGGCCGGTGCCGAAGAGGTTGTCATAAGCGGCGCCGATGGTGCCGCAACCGGCCAGCATCACAGCGGCGCCAGCGGCGAGACCGTTGCGCAGCATCCGGCCTATAGTCGCGCCCATGCTTCGAGCGTGCAGAGGCTTCTGGCAGCGGATTGCGGCGGTGCTGCTCGCCGTCGCGGTCGCGCTCGCCCCGCCGCCGGCCGCGGCGCAGGGGCGCGCGATCACGCTGATCCGCGACGCCGAGACCGAAACCCTGCTGCGCGCCATCAACGGCCCCCTGTTCGCCGCCGCGGGGCTGGACCGGGGGCTGGTGCGAACCATCATCATCGCCGACCGCTCGATAAACGCCTTCGTCACCACCGGCAACCGGCTGTTCGTCCACAGCGGGTTGATCACCAGCGCGGAGTCGGTGGGCGAGCTCGCCGGCGTGCTGGCCCATGAGACCGGCCACATCAGCGGCGGCCATCTCGCCCGGCTGCCCGAGGAGATGCGCAACGCGCTGATCCGCGCGATCGCGGCGATGCTGCTCGGCGTCGGCGCCGCGGTGGCCACCGGCCAGGGCGGGGCGGCGGGCGCGATCGGCATGGGCGGCCAGGCGCTGGCGATGCGCGAGCTGTTCGCCTTCACGCGCACCCAGGAGAACGCGGCCGATCAGGCGGCGGTGACCTATCTCGGCCGGGTCGGCTGGTCGGCTTCGGGCCTGCTCCGCCTGATGGAGCGGCTCTCGGCGCAGGAGCTGCTGCTGACCGAGAGCCAGGATCCATACGTGCGCACCCATCCGCTGACGCGCGACCGCATGGAGTTCCTGGCCGATCAGCTTGCCCGCTCGCCGCATGCGGATGCGCCGATGCCCGAGGCGCTGGAGGACGCGTTCCAGATGGTGCGCGCCAAGCTGATCGGGTTCCTCGACGGGGCGATGGTCGCACGCACCTATCCGGCCGCCGACCAGTCGGCGCCGGCGCGCTACGCGCGCGCGATCCTCGCCTTCCGCCAGGGCCGCAGCCTGGAGGCGGTGGAGGCGCTCGACCGGCTGATCGCCGAGCGGCCGGCGAGCCCGTGGCTGCACGAGCTGAAGGGGCAGGTGCTGCACGAGAGCGGGCGGCCGCGCGACGCGCTCGAACCCTACCGCGCGGCCGCCCGGCTCGCGCCCAATCAGCCGCTGATCCGCGCCAATCTCGGCCGGGTGATGGTGGATATCGACGATCCGGCGATGCTGCGCGCGGCGGTGACCGAGCTCGAGGCCTCGGTCCGGCTCGACCCGAATGCCCCGTTCACCTGGCGTACGCTCGGCATCGCCCATGGCCGGCTCGGCGACATGGGCCGGTCGGCGCTGGCGCTCGCCGAGGAGGCGGCTTTGCAGGGCGATCTGCGCACCCAGCGCGAGATGGCCGCGCGCGCCGAGCGGCTGTTGCCGGCGGGACCGGCGAAACTGCGCGCGCAGGACCTGACGCGCGCGGCGGAGATCGAACGCGAGGAGCGACGGCGGCGATGAGACGGTTCCTGATGGCCTTGGCCGCGCTGCCGGCGCTCGCCGTGCCCGCCGCCGCGCAGACCGATCCCGCGCGCCTCTTCAGCGCCGAGCAGCGCGCCGCGATCATCGAGATCCTGCGCGAGGCGCTGCGCACCGACCCGAGCATCCTCGCCGATGCGATCGCGGCCATGCAGGCGGCCGAGCAGGACCTGGAGCAGGCGCGGCTGCGCGACACCATCGCGGCGAACGCCGAGGCGCTGTTCCGCGATCCGGGCGACCCCTCGCTCGGCGCCGAAAGGGCGGCGGTGACGCTCGTGGAGTTCACCGACTACCGCTGCCCGTATTGCCGGCGCATGCATCCGGTGGTCGCGGAGCTGCTGCGGCGCGAGCCGGGGGTGCGCGTGGTCGTGAAGGAGATCCCGATCCTCGGGCCCGCCAGCGTGCTGGCCGCGCGCGCGGCGCTTGCCGCGCATGCCCAGGGGCGGTTTCCCGCCTTCCATGACGCGCTGATGCGGCTGCGCGGTGAGCCGGACGAGGCCGCGCTGCTGCAGCTCGCTGCCGAGACCGGCCTTGATCCGGTGCGGCTTCAGCGCGACATGATGGGCGAGGCGGTCACGCGCCGGCTGAACGCGAATCTTCAGCTCGCGCAGGCGCTCGGCATCCAGGGCACGCCTGCGTATGTGGTGGGTGAGACGCTGCTGGCCGGCGCGGTGCCGTTGGAGCGGCTGCGCGAGGCGGTGGCGGCGGCGCGCCCCGGCCGTTAGCGGATGGTGCCGATCAGAGCGCGCGTTCGGCCGCGAGCCTGAGGGCGGCGCGCGGCGGCGCCGCCGCGATGCCGCGGATCGTCAGCGGCAGGTCGAGCTCGGTGGTCGCGCGCTCATAGAGCGGATGGCCGAACAGGAAACCCTGCATCTCGGTGATGCCGAGCGCGTGCAGGCAGGAGAGCTCGCCGAGCGACTCCACGCCCTCGGCGATGGTGCGCACGCGCAGCGGCTCGACCATGCGCAGGATGCCGCCGACGATCGAGCGGCGCACGGAGTGCAGGTCGATCCCGCGCGTGAGCGTCATGTCGATCTTGATGATGTCAGGCTGGACCTCCGCCAGCAGGGAGAGGCCATTGTAGCCGGCGCCGAAATCGTCGATCGCGATGCGGAGGCCGAGCGCGCGCGCCGCCTCGACGACTTTCGCCAGCCGCGGCGGATCGTCGATCTTCTCGCCCTCGGTGACTTCGAGCACGAGCTGCGCGAGCGGGAAGTTCTCGACCTCGGCCACCGTGGCGATCGCGCTGAGCGCATCCGGGGTGTGCAGCAGCACGCCGGGCGAGAAGTTGACATGCAGGTCGGTGTCGATCCCGAGGGCGACCGCGCGGGCGAGCGCGTGCCGGGCGATCGCGATCTCGAGTCCGAAGCGCTGGCCGCCTTCGGCGCGCGACAGCACGCTCGCGGCCGAACCGCCGCCGATGCCGCGCACCAGGGCTTCCTGGGCGACGATGCGCCGCCCGGCGATGTCGACGATCGGCTGAAACGCGATCGCGAAGCCCGGCGCAGCCCGGTCCGCCACCGCAACAGGAAGCGCGCCCATACCCCATCCTTCCAGCGTGTTGCCCCGTGGGCTTGTGGGCATCGTGACCCGCAAAGCGTCAAGCCGCGGTTAACGCCGCGCTGACGCAGGAGCCAGGGACGAGTCGTGCCGTGGCGCGAATGTCCATTGTTGAGACGTTACGTGCCGGATCGGCACACGCTCGTGTGCTTACCGCCGCGCCGGGCGCGAATGCCGGGTCAGCGCAGCGTCAGCATGATCTTGCCGATATGCGCGCTCGACTCCATCAGGCGATGCGCATCGGCAACGTCCTCGAGCGCATAGGTGCCGTAGATCACCGGCCTGCAGCGACCCGCGGACAGCACCGGCCAGACCCGCGCGCGCAGCTCCGCAGCGATCGCGCCCTTCTGCTCCGTCGTGCGCGGGCGCATGGTGCTGCCGGTGATCGTCAGCCGCTTGGTCATCACCGGCAGGAAGTCGAAATCGCGCGTCTTCGAGCCTTGCAGGAAGGCGATCTGCACGAGCCGGCCTTCAAGCGCGAGACAGCGGAGGTTGCGCGCGATGTAGTCGCCGCCGACCATGTCGAGCACCACATCGACGCCGCGCCCATCCGTCAGCCGCTTCACCTCCTCGACGAAATCCTGCGCGTTGTAGTCGATCGCCGCCTCGGCGCCGAGGCGCAGGCAGGCGGTGCACTTGTCCACGTTGCCGGCGGTGGCGAACACCCGCGCGCCGAACTCGCGCGCGAGCTGGATCGCGGTCGTGCCGATCCCGGAGGAGCCACCGTGGATCAGCACCGTCTCGCCCTTCGCGAGCCGGCCGCGCTGGAACAGGTTGGCCCAGACGGTGAAATAGGTCTCGGGCAGGGCGGCCGCGTGCAGATGGTCGTAGCCCTCGGGCGGGGGCAGGCATTGCGGCGCGGGCACCGCGACATACTCGGCGTAGCCGCCGCCGTTGCAGAGCGCGGTGACCGGATCGCCGACCTTCCAGCCTTCCACCCCCGCGCCGAGCGCCGCGACCGTGCCCGCCGCCTCCAGCCCCAGGATCGGCGAGGCCCCGGGCGGCGGCGGATAGGCGCCGCGGCGCTGCTGGATGTCGGGACGGTTCACGCCGGCGGCATGCACCTCGATCAGGATCTCGCCCGGCCCCGGCTCGGGCACCGGGCCGGAGACGATCTTCATCACCTCCGGCCCGCCATGCCCCGCGCAGGCGACATGACGCATCGTGTCGGGCACGGGCATCAGTTCACCGTGATCCCGGCCTCGCGGATCACCTTGCCCCACTTGTCGCGCTCGGCGATCAGGAACGCGCGCGCGCTCTCGGGTGTCGAGTCCGTGATCACCTCGGCGGTGAGTTCGAGCAGGCGGTTCTTCACCTCGGGCACCGCCGCGGACTCGTTCACCACCCGATTGAGCCGCGTCACGATCGCCTGCGGTGTGCCCGCGGGCACATGCACCATGTGCCAGGTGTAGGCCTCGTAACCCGGCACCCCAGCCTCGTCGAAGGTGGGCAGGTCGGGGGCGAGGCTGGAGCGCTGCTTCGAGGAGATCGCGAGCCCCTTCACACGGCCGTCGCGCACGTAGCCGAGCGCGCTTGCCGCGACATCGACGCTGAACGCGATCCGTCCGGCGATCAGGTCGGGCAGTAGCGCCGAGGAGCCGCGATAGGGAACGTGGTTGGCCTTCGTTCCGCTCATCGACAGGAACAGTTCGGAGGCGAGATGCACCGCGCCGCCGTTGCCCGACGAGCCGTAGTCGAACTCGCCCGGCTTGGATTTCAGGAGCGCGATCAGCTCGGCGAGCGAGTTCACCGGCAGGTCCTTGTTGACGATCATGATCATCGGCACGACCGCGACCAGGGAGACCGGGATGAAGTCGGCCACCGGGTCGAAGGTGAGGCGCTGGAACAGCGACGGCATCACCGCCTGCGCGACCGTGCTGTAGAGGATCGTGTGGCCGTCCTTCGGCGCCTTGGCGACCACCTCGGTGCCGACCAGCGCGCCCGCGCCGGTGCGGTTCTCCACCACCACGCGCTGCGGCAGGCGCTTGCTCATCTCCTCCGCGATCAGCCGCGCGGGGATGTCGGTCGGGCCGCCCGCGGCGAAGGGGACGATCATGCGGATCGGCTGGTTCGGCCATTCCTGCGCGCGCGCGGCGGCGGGCAGGGCCGCGAGCGGAGTGGCCGCGAGCAGGGTGCGACGGGTGAGCATGGCGGACGGTCCCTGGGCTGTTGTCGTTGCCTGGAGGCTGGGGTGCCGCGCGACCCCGGTCAAGCGGGCGCGCCGACCAGCCGGGCGTAGAGTTCGGGATCGGTCGCACCCTCGGTGCCGAACAGCAGAACGCGGGAGGAGGCATCAAGGGCGAGCGGTGCGGCGGTCGGATCGCCAAGCGCGAGCGCGAGACCGATCAGCCCCGCGACCGCGCTCTCGCCCGCGACCACGCCCGGATCGCCGTCCTGCCCGCGCGCGAGCGCCCGCATCGCCGGCGCGACCGCCTCGTCGGGCACGGCCATGAAGGCATCGGCGCGGTAGAGGAGTTCGTCGAAGGCAAGGATCGACACCTCGCCGCAGGCGAGCCCGGCCATGAGCGTGTCGGGGCCGGGCGGCGACGGGGTGGGCGTCCCCGCCACCGCGCTGCGGTAGAGGCAGTCGAACCGGTCGGGCTCGACCACGACCAGACGCGGCCCGTCCGCGCCGAAGTGCAGCGCCGCCTGCGCGGCGACCGCGGCGGCCACGCCGCCGACGCCGCCCTGCACGAACAGGTGGGTCGGTGCGGGACCGGTCCATTGCGCGAAGGCCTCGTCCGCCATCACGCGGTAGCCCTGCATCACGTCGCGCGGGATGTCGGTGTAGCCGGGATAGGAGGTGTCGGAGACCACGGTCCAGCCATTCGCCGCCGCGTCCTCGGCGGCGCGGCGCACCGCGTCGTCGTAGGTGCCCGGCACGCGCCGCACCTCGGCACCGAAGCGGGCGATCGCCGCCGCCCGGCCGTCACTGACGGTCTCGTGGATGTAGATCACCGCGCGGCAGTGGAAGCGCTGCGCCCCCCAGGCGACCGAGCGGCCGTGATTGCCGTCGGTCGCGCAGGTGACGGTGATGTCGCCGGTCAGGGCGGCGTGGCGCCCGGCGGCGAGGTCCGCGTCGGTCGCCGTGATCCCGCGCGCGGCGAGCGTGCGGATCAGATGGCGCGCCACCGCATAGGCCCCGCCGAGCGCCTTGAAGCTGCCGAG
The DNA here is from genome assembly GCF_000378465.1 of Elioraea tepidiphila DSM 17972. Lineage (GTDB taxonomy): Bacteria > Pseudomonadota > Alphaproteobacteria > Acetobacterales > Acetobacteraceae > Elioraea > Elioraea tepidiphila. The sequence continues at coordinate 13,934 of NZ_KB899931.1, read as the reverse complement.
CCCGAACCGCCCTCCCTCGTCCTTCCAGCGCAGCGCGCCGATGCCGAGGGTGCGTGCCAGGCCCGGCAGATCGACGAGCGGGGTCGCCGCGTATCCGGGCCAGCAGGTGATCGCGCCACGCGCGGCGCGGAAGCCCGCCTCGTCGAGCACCGGTGCGCCGGCGCGCCCCTTGGCGGCATTGAGATGGACGCGGAACGGCAGGGTCGGGAGGAGCGTCACTTGACCTCGGTCAACGAGCACGGCGGATGGAGGCGTCAGACTGCCGCGAAACGCCGGAGGGAGATAGTCCATGTGCATCGTGCTCGCCGCCCTGCTCGCCCTGCCGCTGACCGCGCCCGTCTCGACGCTGGCGATGGGTCAGCAGCCGCGCGCGACCGATCCGGGCGAGACCGCCTACCAGGAGGCCTGCGCCTCGTGCCACCGCACGCCGACGCGGTTCATGCGCCGCTTCGTCGACCTCGCGCAGGCGGATCGGCAGGCCGCGCTGGACGACTTCCTCAAGACCCACTACGCCGAGGACGCCGGCAAGCGCGCGGCCATCATCGCGTGGCTGGAGGCGAATCACGTGCGGCGCTGACGCGCTACAGAACAAGCGCGCGGAGCGCGAACAGCAGGACCGCAAGCCACACCGCGCCGAGCAGCAGCCGCACGCCGTTGCGCATGCGCCGCTCCACGCGCGGCATCGGCGCGCGCTCAGTCATAGTCGAACCGCTCGTAGCGGATCGCGGCGGGCGGCAGGCCGAGCCGCTCCAGGCTCGCCGCGACCGCCAGCATCATCGGTGTCGGTCCGCAGACCATCGCCACCGTGCGGTGCGGATCGAGGCCGTCCATCGCCGCGCGCAGGATCGCCTCGTCGAGGATGCCGCGCGTCGCGCCCGCGCAGAGCGGCCCCTCGTCCACGCGGAGGAAGAGGCCGAAACCCTTCTCGGCGGCCGTGCGCGTGAGCTCCTCGCGGTAGAGCAGGCGTTCGGCCGTCCAGGCGCCATAGACGAGCCGGACCGCGCCGGCATCCGGCCGGCTGGCGAGGTCGCGCCAGAGCGACAGGATCGGCGCGATCCCGGCTCCGCCGGCGATCAGCAGCACGGCGCGCCGCTCGCGCGGGTCGAGCACGAAGGCGCCGTGCGGCGCATCGACCCGCACGTCCGATCCGATCGGCAGCGATCCGATCGTGCGCGTGAGATCCCCGGCCTCGCGGATGACGAAGGCGAGCCGCGGATCGCCGGGCGCGGAGGCGATCGAGAACGGGTTGTCGTCCCAGGGCGCGCGGCGGCCGAAGGCGAGCCAGGCGAACTGGCCGGCGGCGAAGGGAAGCGGCGCGCGCGAAGGGCGCTCCAGCGCGACCTCCCAGTAGTTGGGGCCGAGCGGGGCGACGGCGGCGACGCGCCAGCCCGCGCGGCCGTCGCGCAGCGGCTTGAGGACCCAGGTCCACACCAATGCCGCGGCCGCCAGCGCGAGCCCGCCGAGCCAGAACCCGCGCAGCGGCGCGGCCTCGCTGTAGAGCCCGACGCGCAGCGCGTGATGCACCGCGAAGGCGGCGGCCGCGAGGCCGAGTGCCGCGTGCAGCGCCCGCCAGCGCTGATAGGCGAGGCCGACACGGGCGCGCGCGAGCGAGGCCGCCACAACGACGAGCAGCAGCGCGAGCGCGATCACGCCGCTCTGCATCCGCTCGGCGCCGAACATGCGCACCAGGCCGTCGAGCGCGCGGCCGGGCTGCGTCAGCAGCAGCGGCGCGAGGAACGCGGCCGGGTGCAGCAGCACCATCGCGGCGAGGGCGATCCCCGCGGAGCGGTGGAGCCGCATGGTCCAGTCGATGCCGACCCGGCCGGCGATCGTCTCCAGCCGGCCGGAATGCGCGAACTGCAACAGCATCAGCGCGAGGGACGCGAGCCCGAGCCCGATGCCGAGCTCCGCCTGCACCGCCTCGGGCGGCTCGCCGGAGGCGAGGGCCAGGATCAGCGGCGCGCAGGCGGCGAGCACGAACATTGCGGCGACCAGCCAGGGTGGCAGGCCGCGCGTCATGACACGTGCTCGAGTGCGAGCCTGTGCCCACCGAGCCGCGCAAAGAGGCCCGTGCGGCAGGTCAGCACCACGATCTGCATCCGCTCCGCCGCCGCGCTCAGGATGTCGAACATGCGTTCGATCCGGTCATCGTCGGAGAACACCAGCGCGTCGTCCAGGATCACCGGGACGGGCCGTCCCTGCCGCCGCAGGATCTCGGCGAAGGCGAGGCGGACCAGCACCGCGATCTGCTCTTGCGTGCCCCGCGAGAGGATGGCGAAGGTTTCGTCGCGGCCGCTGCGCGAGAGCCCGGCCGGCTGGAGCGTCGCCTCGTCGAGGGTGGCGCGCGCGCCAGGAATCAGCTGGTCCAGCCACGGCGCGAGCGTGCGTGTCACTGGTTCAAGCCAGGAGGCTGTCGCCGCTTCTTCCGCCTGCCGCAACGTTTCGTCGAGCAGATTGAGCGCGGCGCGGCGCGTTTCGAGCTGGTCGAGCTCGCGGTGGAGACGGTCGCGTTCGCCCTCGGCCGCGGCGATGTGCTCGTCGAGGCCCTCGGCCTCGATCCGGGCGAGCCCGCCTTCAATCCGGGCGATCTCGTCGGCAATCCGCTGGTCCTCGGCACGCTCCGTGTTCCGAGCGGCTTCGAGACGAGCGATCTCGGCCTTGATCGCCGCTCGTTCCTCGGCCGTCGGCACGGCGAGCGCCGCCGCGTCGTCCTGCCGCCGCTTCGCATCCTCGTCGAGACGCCGGACCCGTTCTTCGAGGTCATCATCCGGTTCGCGCGCGCGCGCCTCGCCGAGGCGGTCGGCAAGGCGCCGTGCGGCCTCTGCCTTGGCCTCGGCATCGGCCGAGCGTCGTTCCGCTTCGCGTGCCGCTCGATCTGCCGCAGCCCGGGCCGCGTTGGCCTCGTCCGACGGGGGGGCTACCGCTTCCGCCGCAAGCCCGGCCTCGTCGCCGAGTTCCCGAGCGCGCGCCTCGGCCTGCTGCGCCTCCGCCTCGGCCCCGGCGAGGGCGGCGGCGATCTCCGTGCCCGGAGCGAGGGCCTCGGCCGCGGCTTGCGCGGCGGCGCGCTCGGCTGCGGTGGTGGCGAGTGCTCGCTGGGCCGCAGCGCGTCGGCCGAGCGCGCGGGCGAATAGGAACGCGGCACCGGCCAGAGCAACGACGGCGGCCGCGACACCCCACCACCACGCCTCCGCCAGCCCCGGCACGAAGCCTGGTACCGCCGCGAGGACAGCAGCCAGCACCACCAGCGCGGCCGCAGCGCCGTTTGCCGTCGCGGTAGGCTGCGCCTGTCGCGCCCGCGCCTCGGCCTCGCCGGCAGCCCGTAGCCGGTCGGCCACCTTGGCCAGCACATCGACGCGGTCGCGGCATTGGCGTGCCGCAGCGACCGCCGTCGTTGCCGCCGCCCGCAGCGCCGCGCGACGGGCCTCTTCCTCCGCGGCTACTGCCTCCTGTGTTGCTTCCTGCGCCGCTTCACGGGCGCGGACGGCTTCCTGCTCGGCCTTGCCCGATTCGTCGCGGTCGCGCTGGCGCTGATCCCGCTCCCGTACCGCCGCCTGGGCGAAGATCGCGGCGGTCTGGGCTGCATGGAGGGCCGCCTCGCGACGTTCCTTCGCGCGGTCGAGTTCTCCGAGCTTGGTGCGCGCCTCGTCGAGCTTGCGCTCGAACGCCTGCTCGGTGCGGGCTTCCAGTCGCAGGGCGCGCTGGTCGCGCAGCTCGGCGAGCCGGCCGAGATCGGTTTCGACGTCGCGGCGGCGTTGCCCCAAGTCGGTGATCTCGCGGTCCAGCTCGTCGCGCCGGTCGCGTGCCGTGCGCAGTCGGCCTCGCGTCTCACGACCGCCGGGCGACTGGAACGCGGCGAGTTCGTGGGCGACCGCGGCGCGCAGCCGGGCGATGCCGGCCGCCCCAGTGACCGTGCCGACTTCGGCTTCCAGCGCGCTCCGCAGAGTCCGGCGCGCCGGGTCATCGAGCCGGGCGAGATCGAAGGAATGCCCCTGTTCGACCCAAAGTGCGCCCCAGACACCGCGTTCGGTCTCGCCGCGGCCGCGCGCCGCGGCGAGACCGAACAGCCGGCGGATTGCCTGTTCGGCCTCTTCGCCGGTGAGCGTCTCGCCCGCCGGCGTGATCACCTCCGCCCGCCCGGTCCGGCCGGCGAAGTGCTTGAAGATCACCCACTGCCCAGCACTGTCGGCCAGTTCCAGCCGCACTCTGGGGATGCCGCCACCAACCGGGCGCAGCGTCTCAGCCGCGTTGCGATGCGGCAGGAAGATCGCCGCTTGAATCGCCGCAAGCAGTGTGGACTTGCCGGCCTCGTTCTCGGCCGCGAGCACATTGAGCCCCGGCGCGAAAGGGCCGACGCGCCAGCGGCCTGCGAAGCGGCGCACCTCCTCGACCTCAACGGCGACGAGCCTCATCGCGTCAGCCCCTGGCGAGAGAGCGCATGAGCCACAGCTCGACCAGCGCGCGCCGCGCCGCCTCGGCCTGCGGCGACGCCGGATCGCGCGCGAGCGCCGCCAGCCGGTCGGCGGCGCTGCGCACCGCGCCCTCCAGGTCGATCGCGGCGAGTTCGGCATCCTCGGGCCGCACCTCCAGGCCGGCAAGGTCGAGATCGAGCCAGCGCAGCCGGGCGGCGAGCGTCTCCTCGATGCGGTCGCGGAAGCGCTCGCGCCCTGCGAGCGTCAGCGCGCCGCGCGGGGCGAGGCGCAGCACGATGTCGGCGGCGTCCGGCATCGCGAGGAAACGATCCGCGAGCGCGTCGATCTCCGCGGCCTCCGCCAGCACCGGCTCGGCGAGGTGCCAGATGAAGCGCCCCGTCGGCACACGCTCGACCCGCACCGCGCCGGGCCCGTCGATCGTGACCGCGAGCGCGAAACCGCCGCCGCAGCGTGTGCCATCGCCGTCGGGATCGATCCGGAACCGCTCCGGCTCCGGCGTGCCGCTGTACCAGGTGGCCGGGCCGACGCGGATCGTGCGGTGCCAGTCGCCGAGCGCGAGATAGGCGAGTCCCGCGCGGTCGGCGCGGTCGGGCGCGATCGGGTTCACCTCCGCCCCCTCCTCGGCGCCGAACCCCGCGACCGCACCGTGCGCAAGGCCAATGCGCAGGGCGCCGTCGGGCGTCGCGGCCTGGTCCATCCAAGCGGTCGGATCACCCGGCACGCGGCGATGGCCGAGCGGGCTCGGCAGCAGCACGGCGGGCCGCTCGCCCGGCGCGGGATCGAGGGGAACCGCCTCGGCGTCGAGATGCGCGCGGACGTTCGGCGGCCAGCCCTTGCGACCGAGCCGCTCCCACAAGCCACCGGGTTGGTGCGGGTCGTGGTTGCCGGGCAGCAGGTGCCAGACGAGGTCGGCAGCGGCCGCCATGCGCGCGAGCACCCGGTCCAGCGTGTGGTCGGAGAGCTGGGTGCTGTCGAACACGTCGCCGGCGATCAGCAGGCGCGGTGCACCGGCCGCGCGCGCGGCCTGCGCCAGCCGAGCGAGCACGTCGAATCGCTCCGCCGCCAGCACCGCCGCCGTCTCCGGCGGGGCGAAGGCGAAGCCGCGGCCGAGCTGAAGGTCGGAGCTGTGAAGGAGTCGCACGGGCATGGGCCGCGCAAGCCTGCCTGAACCCGGCCGCGTCGGCAAAGACGACGGGATCGGACATACGTCCGGTTCTGACGCGTCAGCTCCCTACGGTCGCCCGAGGCGAGAACGGAACGGGTACGGGAGAGACCGCATGGACGCCGGCGAACAGACCATCGCCCTGGAGTACGCCAAGAACGCGCTGGCCCAGGTGCCCCGCCGCTCGCGCCGCGCGACCGCCGTCGCCGCCTGGCTCACCCGCTACCAGGACGCGCTCGGCCTCGCCCCACGCGCCGCGCGCGAGCCCGATCCGCGCCAGGACGAACTGTTCGCCGAAGGCGCGCTCGACGCCGCCGCCTGGAAGCTGATCCAGCGCCGCATCGAGGCGCGCACCGCCAAGGCCCGCCGTGCGGTCAGCGCCATCACGCTCCGGCTGAACGCCGTCACCCGCGCGGTCGGGCTTGACGAGGCGGAGGCGGCGATCCTCGGCCTCGCCGTGCGCTACCGCCTGCACCGGCCGGTGGAGCGGCTCTGGGACATGGTGTCGGACGCCATGGGGGGCGCGATGCGGCTCTCGGCCGACGCGCCGATGATCGCGCTGCTGACCGGCCTGCCGCAGGCGACGGTCGAGCGGCGCCTCGCGCCGACCGGCACGCTGCGCGCGGCCGGGCTGCTGACCGTGGACGGCGACGGCGAACTGATCGTGCTGGAGCGGCTGAAGCGCCAGCTCTCGGACGCGCTCGGCATTCCGCCCTCGGCCCCGCAGGTCGCCGGCGAGGCGCTGCTCGGCCGGCCGCTCGCCGCCAGCCTGGCGATGGAGGATTTCGCCCATCTCGGCGAGTCGGCGCGCCATGCCGTCGAGGTGCTGGCCGGCGCGCTGCGCGCCCGCCGGCCGGGCACGCATGTGCTGCTCTACGGCCCGCCCGGCACGGGCAAGACCGAGTTCTGCAAGACCCTCGCCGCCGCGGTGGGCGCGCCGCTCTATGCGGTGGGCGAGGTCGCGGAGGACGGGCACGAGCCCGGGCGGAGCGAGCGGCTCGCGGAGCTTCGCCTCGCCCAGCGCCTGCTCGCCGGCGGCTCGCCCGCGCTGCTGCTGTTCGACGAGGCGGAAGACCTGTTCGACCAGGGGCTCGCGGGGCTGCTGAACGGCCAGGGGGGCGGGCGCGCCTCGCTCTTGCGCACGCTGGAAACCACGCCGGTGCCGGTGTTGTGGACGACCAATGCGCTCGGGCCGCTCGGCCCGGCGGTGATCCGGCGCATGACCTTCGCGATCGAGCTGCGCGTGCCTGACCTGCCGGTGCGCGAGCGGCTGTGGGTGCGCGAACTGGCCCGCCACGGCGTGGTGATGCCGCCGCCGGAGGTCGCGCGGCTCGCCCGCGACGTGGCCGCCCCGCCGGCAGTGGCGGCGGCCGCGGTCTCGGCCGCGGCGCTGACCGGCGGCGGGCCGGAGGCGGTGCGGCGCGGCGTGCTCGCGGTCGCCAAGGCGATGGGCGGCGGGCGCCTGCCGTTGCAGCCATCGGCGCCGGAACGCGTCTTCGATGCGAGCCTCGCCAATGCCGACACCGATCTCGCGGCGCTCGCGGACCGGCTCGCCGCACCGGACGCGCCGCGAGCGGTGTCGCTGCTGCTGTCCGGTCCGCCCGGCACGGGCAAGAGCGCCTTCGCGCGCGACCTGGCCGAGCGCCTGGGCCTCGACCCGATGGTGAAGCGGGCCTCGGACCTGCTGTCGCGCTGGGTCGGCGGCAGCGAGCAGGCGATCGCCGCGGCGTTCCAGGAGGCGGCCGAAGAGAACCGCTTCCTGATCATCGACGAAGCCGACGGCTTGCTCGCCGACCGGCGCGGGGCGGCGCAGTCCTGGGAGGTGACCCAGGTGAACGAACTCCTCACCTGGATGGAGCACCACCCGCTGCCCTTCGCCTGCACAACCAACCTACCCGAACGGCTCGACCCCGCGTGTCTGCGGCGGTTCCTGGTGAAGGTGCGCTTCGACGCGCTGCGGCCGGAGCAGGCGCGGGCGGCGTTCGAGCGGTTCTTCGCCGCCGCCGCTCCGTCCGGCCTTGCCGACCTTCCACCGCTGGTTCCGGCCGATTTCGCGTTGGTTGCGCGCAAGGCGCGGCTGCTCGGCCGGATCGAGGATCCGGAGGCGCTGCTGCAACTCTTGGCTGAGGAGGCCGCCGCACGCCCGGGCGCGACCGCTCCGGTGGGCTTCCGGCCACGAGATTAATGCGTTTTTGACGATCCTTTCACGCGCGCGTCTCGGCTTTGTTCATCACCATGAACGGGAAAGCTCGGGTTGGGGGATGCATTATCAGAAGCTCGAACAGATCCTGCGCCTCGCTCTCGCCTTCCAAGGCACGCGCGAGGGACTTTCGCTCGCCGATGTCCAGCGTGAATTCGGGGTGGCGCGCCGCACGGCAGAGCGCATGCGCGACGCCGTGGCGCGCGTCTTCCCGCAGTTCGAACGCTGCGATGACGGCGAACGGGTGCGGCGCTGGCGCCTGCCCGCCGGCACGCTGGGCGGGCTGGTGGCGGTCTCGGCCGAGGAACTCGCCGAGCTCGACGCCGCCGCGGCCGCGCTGACGCGCCGGGGGCTGCGCGAGCGCGCCGACCTCGTGATCTCGGCGACGCAGAAGCTGCGCGCGACCGCCCGGCCGGATCATCTGCGCCGGATCGAACCCGATCTCGAAGTGCTGACCGAGGCCGAGGGCACGGCGCTGCGCCCGGGCCCGCGCCCGGTCCTGCCGCCGGGTCTGCTGACCAAGCTGCGCCGCGCCATCATCTCCTGCCTGCCGGTGACGATGGAGTACCGCTCGCGCCGGTCCGGCGAGCCTTATGTCACCGAGGTGCACCCCTACGGCATGCTGTACGGCAGCCGCCCGCTGCTGGTCGCCGCCGCCGAGCCCTGGGACGACCCCAAGCTCTATCGGCTGGACCGGATCGGCATGCTCGACCTGGGCAACACGCCCTTCGTCCGCCGTGCCGATTTCCGCCTGGAGGAGTTCGCCGCGCGCGCCTTCGGCACCTGGCAGGAGGAGCCGTTCGACGTGGCCCTCCGCTTCGACGCCGCGACCGCCGACGAGGCGGCGCAGTGGCGTTTCCACCCCTCCCAGACGGCGGAGCGCGACGATGAAGGCCGCCTGGTGGTGCGGTTCCGGGCCGGCGGGGCGCAGGAGATGTCCTGGCACGTCTTCACCTGGGGCACTTCGGTGGAGATCCTAGAACCGCCGTCGCTGCGTCAGCGTCTGGTGGCGCTGCTGCGCGCGGCACTCGAGCATCACGAAGGGGCCGACGCCGTCGCGGCCTGAGCTGCGCTCTGCAACACCGCGCGCACGCACACATCGGTGAACCGAGCGGTCGCGGCCGCGGCGCTGACGGCCCGGCCGAGTGCGCTATGGTTCGGCCGCGCGTCGGGGCGCCGCGACGGGCCAGCCCTGCGCATCGTCGGAAAGGGGTACAGCACCATGATCGACCGCCGCTCCCTGCTCGCGACCGCCCCGCTGCTCGCCGTGTCGGCCACCGCCACGGCCGCGCCGCCGCCTGCCGGCACGGCCGCGCCCGGGTTCCACCGCATCCGCGTCGGCGAGGCCGAGATCACGGCGCTGCTCGATGGCGGCATGCGCATGCCCGAGGCGAACGCGCCGCGCTTCTTCCGCGACTACGACGAGGCGGTGGTGCGCCGGTTGCGCGAGCATGCCTATTTCGTCGAGGGGTTCCTGCACCAGCCGGTCGGTGTCTATCTGGTGAACACCGGCCGCAACCTGGTGCTGATCGATGCCGGCGGCGAGCATGCGTTCTTCCCCGGCACCGGGCGGATGCGCGAGGCCTTCGCCGCCTCCGGCTATCGGCCGGAGCAGGTGGACACGGTGCTGCTGACGCATATCCACCCCGAGCATGCGCTGGGGCTGGTGGACGGCGACGGCGGGCGCGCCTTCCCGCACGCCGAGGTGGTGGTGTCGGCGCAGGACCATGGGTTCTGGACCGATCCGGCGATGGAGAGCCGGGTGCCGCAGGGTCAGCGGTTCATCCAGGCCGGGCGGCGTGCGATCGGGCCGTATGCCGATCGGATCCGCACCTTCGATGCGACGCGCGAGGTGGAGGTGGTGCCGGGCATCACGACCATGCCGGCGATCGGGCACACGCCGGGCCATGTGTCGTATCGGATCAGCAGCGGTGCCGAGCAGATGCTGGTCTGGGGCGATGTGACGCATCAGACGGTGATTCAGTTGGCCAACCCGCGCTGGCGCTTGGGGATCGATGTCGATCCGGAGGCGGCGGTGGAGTCGCGGTTGCGCACCCTGGACATGCTGGCGACGGATCGTGTGCTGGTGGGCGGGGTGCATCTGCCGTGGCCGGCCTTCGGGCGGATCGTGCGTCAGGGCGAGGGGTATGCGTTCGTGCCGCGGCCGTGGCAGCTCTGAGCGTGTGATGCAGGGGGGTGTGGGGGGAGGAGCGTCCTCCCCCACTGGTTTACTGACTTTATGCTTGTATTCCTTTATCGGCCGCGGAGCGGAGAGGGGCGGCCGGGGTACCGGGGTGAGGCGCGCGGAGTGTAGCGGGGCGCTGCGTCAGGATCGGACGTTGATCGTGTCACCCTGCCCAGCTCTCTGCCTGACGATCCGGCGCCAGCCGCGATCGCCGGCCCGTTCCAGGGCCGCTGGTGGCGCTTCGCTGTTCGTGGTTGCCGTGACTATGCGGGATCGCGCCGATCATATTCATCGGTTTCGTGAGTATGGGGGCGGCTGCAGGCCATGATCACGGCGGTGCCGGGCAGACGTCAGGCGCTTGGGCTGCGCGGCGCCGTCCGTCCGCGCTGGTCGTCATCCAGCGCATTCTTGATCGCAAGCTGCGCGAGACCCTCTGCGCCAGGCTAGGGCTGCCTCTACACCCCAAAGGACACGCCAAGATCCGCTAGTTGGGTCAGCCCCAATCGCTCTTTCCGGCCGCGCAGCGGCGAGGCGTTTCGGGCCGCCGGGGGGTGGCGCGCTTTGGGGTCGGGGTGCTGCGTCAGGATTGGGCGTCGATCGGATTATGACTGGGTTTCCCTAACCGAGGCAGCACTCGGAGAAACTGGAAGCACCGTGCGGGGTGGTGTCGCTATTGGGTAACATCAGCAACGTCTACGATTCGAGCGCCCGAATGCACCGCGACACGATCTTCATCACTCACGCCACGCCAGACGACAATGAGTTCGTGCGCTGGCTTGGCGCTCGACTAACCGGGCACGGATACCGGGTCTGGGCCGACCTGTTCGACCTTAAGGGCGGCACGCCCTTCTGGAGCTCGATCGAAGAAGCGCTTCGGCACCATGCGATCAAGGTGATTTACGTGGTATCGCGCGCGAGCATCGACCCACGGAGGACGGGCGTCCGAAACGAGTTGTCCGTCGCTGACACGATGCGGAAGACGTTGGATGATCCGTCGTTCATCATCCCGGTCCGCATCGACGACACGCCCTTCGGCGACTTCCCTATTCAGGTGCACACGCTGAACGGGATTGACTTCAATCAAGGGTGGGGCGCGAAGCTGATCGAGCTTCTGGATACGCTCGATGCAGCGAGAGTTCCTCGGGTACCCGGCGACCTAACGGCCGAGTTCGAGAAGTGGCGTACGACGATCACCCGAACGGCGACGACGGTCGAGGAGAAACCGGAGCCGATCCTGACAAACCTCGTTCCGGTGCGCTCTCTGCCCGCGGCAATCGCGTTCTACGAGTACAAGGGAGACAAGGCCAAGATCGGTCCGGCTCTGAAGGAGACGGGCGTCCCGCACCAGATGTTTCATCGGCTCGTGTTGTCCTTCGCGCACGCCTCCCGCTTCCAGGAGTCTCTGCCGCCGTCTTTCAGCCTGACCCTCCGGGCCGTCGTCCCGTTGGCCGAGTTCCTCGATGGCTCGACTCGGGACGTCACAGCGCCCCGAAAGGACGAGGCCCGCAAGATGACCTCCTACCTTCTGCGAAGGCACATCGAGCGGTATCTGGAGGCTCGGGGGCTCAAGCTCTTTGAGACCTCTTCGGCTCCGAGCTTCTTCTTTCCTTCCGGTCTGGTACCGAACGACAAGGTCTTCTATTCTGATGCGACCGGTCGACGGACATACAAGAACGTCGTTGGTCGTAGCGAGAAGATGAAGGTGCATTGGCACCTCGCGATGAAGGTCAACGTCGTGCTCGGCCCGCCGGCCGTTGTCCGCTTCAGGCCCTACGTATGCTTCTCTGAAGACGGCCAAACCGCCATTCAAGACCCGAAGCGCACGTCTGGCATCCGTCGCCGATTCTGCAAGAACTGGTGGAATGCGCAGTGGCGACAGCTCCAGCAGGCTTTCTGCGCCTTCCTCGCAGACGAAGCTGACGAGATCACCATCCCGCTCGACGGCGCGGAGAGCCTCGTGCTCAACGGCCGCCTTCTCGAACTCGTAGCTACGCGCACGATGCCAAACGACCTCAAGGTCGCGGACGAGCCCGCGGATCCCGAAGAGCCGGACGACGAGGACTCTGATTTCGATGAGCAGGATGACACCGACGCGGAGGACTTCGACACGGAGGCCTCTGGATGAGTGCTTGGCGGCTTACCCACGTGCCGGAGCCGGCATTGGCATTTGGCTTCGGCCAGACAGCCGAGCACCCGAAGGACGGTCTGTTTCTGTTTGGGCCGCCCGCCTCGAACCAGAATCCTGCGAGAATGGACGTCGGCGTAATCGGCACACCCCAGGGCATCGCGCGCTATGAGCACTGGGTACGCGCGCTTAGCTCGACGATTGCGGCCATCGAGAAGGGCAAGGAAGAGAATAAGATGATGTGGCCTGGCTTCCAGGCCGTTTTCGGCGTTCCCTGGCCCGCGAAGCCCTTCGCCAGTTGCACTATCGACGGGAAAGAGCTGAGCCGCCGCATCCGAATCGAGGATCGACATCAAGCGATCTACGAGGCGGTCAATGTCTATGCGGAGGCGCTCAGGAAGTACCTGCGTGAGGAAGAAGCGCGCCCCAAGCTGTGGTTTGCAATCGTACCGGAGGAAACCTTTCGCTTCGGACGTCCCAAGTCGTTTGTCCCTCGTGATCAACGCGAGAAGTCCACGTCGCCGATCAACCGGAAGGCCGCGCGATCAATTCTGACGAAGGGGTCCATGTTCCCCGAGGAGAATGAGGCGGCGGCGATCTATGAGTACGAACTCAACTTTCACAACCAGCTCAAGGCCCGGCTTCTCGACACCGACCAAGTGATCCAGGTGGTGCGGGAATCGACCCTCGCACCCGACGAGTCTGAGGAAGGGAGCCGCAGATCACTACAGGACCCGGCGTCCGTCGCGTGGAACCTCGCCACGACCAGTTTCTACAAGGCAGGCGGCCGGCCGTGGCGCATCGCGGAAGTGCGAGAAGGTGTGTGTTACGTCGGGCTCGTCTTCAAGCGCATTGAGAACGCCAAGGGGCGTGATAATGCCTGTTGCGGTGCCCAGATGTTCCTGGGGACGGGCGAAGGTGTCGTCTTCAAAGGGGCCGTCGGCCCATGGTACTCGGAGACCGAGAAGAGCTTCCATCTTGATCGGCATCAGGCCGCCGAATTGATGAAGCTTATCGTGGACGCTTACCAGGAGTTGCACCGACGGCCGCCGCGAGAGTTGTTCGTTCACGGCCAAACGTGGTTCGACGCCGAGGAGTGGGTCGGCTTCTCGAGCACCGTGCCGGAGGCGACGAAGCTTGTCGGCGTTCGGATCAGACGCCAGAACGAAATCAAGTTGTTCCGGTATGGCAAGAAGCCGGTTTTGAGGGGAACAGCCATGATTGCCCGATCGGGACGGTCAGCCTACCTTTGGACGGCGGGCTTCACGCCTCGGCTGGATACCTATCCTGGGCGAGAGGTACCGAATCCGCTGACGGTCGACATTGTCCGAGGTGATGCAGACATTGAGCAGGTGTTGTCGGACCTCATGGCGCTCACGAAGCTCAACTTCAACAATGCCGGCTTTTCGGACGGGCTGCCTGTCACGTTGCGGTTCGCCGATCTGGTTGGGGAGATCCTGACCGCCGGACCGGCAGGTCCAAGAGCGCCATTACCGTTCAAGTTCTACATATGATTGGTGCATCCGTCGGCCCTACGCCTATTGTGGCCCAGTGTATGGGACTGTCAGGAGTTTCGTGCGGGACCGTGGTGATCATGGGTTGAGACGGTCCTGGAAGAGGATGGCGAACTGCGCTCTGGCGGCGTGCCATTCCCTGGCGGGCATCCTCCACTCCTTGGCGGTGCGGTTCAAGACGAGGAACAAGAGCTTGAGCGCGGCCTCGTCATGCGGGAAATGGCCGCGGGTTCGCACGGCGCGGCGCAGCTTGGCGTGCAGCGCCTCGATCGCGTTGGTGGTGTAGATGATCCGGCGGACCTCGGCGGGGAAGGCGAA
>NZ_KB899930.1:6164-88556 GCF_000378465.1 Elioraea tepidiphila DSM 17972 | reverse complement strand
ACTGGACGATCTTGGTGACGACGCCGGCGCCGACGGTGCGCCCGCCCTCGCGGATCGCGAAGCGCAGCCCCTCGTCCATCGCGATCGGCGCGATCAGCGTCACCTCCATCCGCACATTGTCCCCAGGCATCACCATCTCCGTGCCCTCGGGCAGCGTCACAACACCCGTCACGTCCGTCGTGCGGAAGTAGAACTGCGGACGGTAGTTGGTGAAGAACGGCGTGTGCCGGCCCCCCTCCTCCTTCGTCAGGATGTACGCCTCCGCCAGGAACTTCGTGTGCGGCGTGATCGAGCCAGGCGCCGCCAGAACCTGGCCACGCTCCACCTCCTCGCGCTTCGTGCCACGCAACAGCGCCCCGATGTTGTCCCCCGCCTCGCCGCTGTCCAGCAGCTTGCGGAACATCTCCACCCCCGTCACCACCGTCTTCATCGTCGGGCGCAGGCCGACGATCTCCACCTCGTCGCCCACCTTCACCACACCCCGCTCGATCCGCCCCGTCACCACCGTGCCGCGGCCCGAGATCGAGAACACGTCCTCGATCGGCATCAGGAACGGACGATCCTTAGGCCGGTCCGGCTGCGGAATGTACGCGTCCACCGCATCCATCAGCTGCAGGATCGCCTGCTCGCCGATCTCCGGATTGCGATCCTCCAGCGCACACAGCGCCGAACCCTTGATCACCGGAATCTCGTCCCCCGGGAACTGATACGACTTCAACAGCTCCCGAACCTCGAGCTCCACCAGCTCCAGAAGCTCGGGATCGTCCACCATGTCCACCTTGTTCATGAACACCACCAGCGCCGGCACACCCACCTGGCGCGCCAGCAGGATGTGCTCGCGCGTCTGCGGCATCGGACCATCCGCCGCCGAGACCACCAGGATCGCCCCGTCCATCTGCGCCGCCCCCGTGATCATGTTCTTCACGTAGTCCGCATGACCAGGGCAATCCACGTGCGCGTAATGCCGCGCCTTCGTCTCGTACTCCACATGCGCCGTCGAAATCGTGATCCCGCGCGCCTTCTCCTCCGGCGCCTTGTCGATCTGGTCGTACGCCGTGAACGTCGCCCCGCCCGTCTTCGCCAGAACCTTCGTGATCGCCGCCGTCAGCGACGTCTTCCCATGGTCCACGTGACCAATCGTGCCGATGTTGCAGTGCGGCTTCGTCCGCTCAAACTTCGCCTTCGCCATCGCGCGGCCTCGTCTCTCTCGTTCGTCAGGTTGCTGGGGTCGGAGGGGGGGAACATGGTCGGCCCGGGGGTCCGAGTGGAGCGGGTGACGGGAATCGAACCCGCACAACCAGCTTGGAAGGCTGGGGCTCTACCATTGAGCTACACCCGCAAGGCCGTGGAACGCGGTTCCCTTTCCGGTCGGTTGGTGTCCGGTCCTCTGCGCCGCAACGGAAGCGTCCCTGGTGGAGGGGGCTGGATTCGAACCAGCGTAGGCGTGCGCCAACGGATTTACAGTCCGTCCCCTTTAGCCACTCGGGCACCCCTCCGGCCCCGGGACATCCCCGCAGGCGGCGCGGGACCGCGCGGACTAACGGCATTTCGCCCGGCCTGTCAACGAGGAGGCCGGGCTTCCGTCCGCCGCCGCTCCCGGCCATGCTGGCCCTATGGGCACCCCTCCGCGCCGTCGCGAGACCCGAATTCGCGGCCGCGATCCGCACGGTCCGTACTGGATCTACGGCGCACATGCCGTGCGCGCGGCACTCGGCAATCCTGCGCGCAAGGTCCGACGCGTGCTCGCGACCCGCGAGGCCGCCGCGAGCCTGCCGGCCGATGCCAGCCCCGAACGCGCCGAGGCCGCCGCGATCGCCGCCCTGCTGCCGCCGGGCGCCGTGCATCAGGGGCTCGCCGCGCTGGTCGATCCCCTCTCCGCGCCGCCGCTCGCCGAGGCGCTCGTCGCCTCGCCGGGGCCGGTGCTGGTGCTGGACCAGGTCACCGATCCGCGCAATGTCGGCGCGATCCTGCGCTCGGCGGCCGCGTTCGGGGCGGCCGCGGTGATCGTGCAGGACCGCCATGCGCCGCTGGAAGGTGGGGCGATGGCGCGCGCGGCCGCCGGCGCGCTCGAACGCGTGCCTCTGCTCCGCGCCGTGAACCTCGCGCGCACCCTGGAGGCGCTGAAGCAGGCCGGGCTCTGGATCGTCGGGCTCGATGCGGAGGCGCCGACCACGCTCGCCGAAGCCGGGCTCGGCGATCGCCGGCTCGCGCTGGTGCTGGGCGCGGAGGACGAGGGGATGCGGCGGCTGACGCGCGAGGCGTGCGACCTGACGGTGCGCCTGCCGCAGCGCGGCGCGGTGGAGAGCCTGAACGTCTCGGTCGCGGCAGCGGTCGCGCTCTACGCGGTGCAGCACGACCGGCTTGAACAGGAGAGTGCATGACCGACCACGCCGGGCGGCCCGAACGCGCCGCCGAGGCCATCGCCGACGCCCTGGCCGCACGCCGCCCCCTCGTGCCGCTCGACCCCGCGATCGCGCCTGCCGATCCGGCCGAGGGCTACGCGGTGCAGGCGGCACTCGCGCGCCGGCTCGGCGCCTGCCCGCCGGCGGGGTTCAAGATCGGCGCGACCGCGGCGACCATGCAGCTGCATCTCGGCATCCGCACCCCGGCGGCCGGGTTCATGATGCGCTCGGGCCTCCTTCCCTCCGGCGCGGTCTCGCCGTTCCGCGCCTGGCTGACCCCCGGCGTGGAGTGCGAGATCGCCTTCCGGCTCGGCCGCGACATCCCGCCCGGCGAACACCGCCAGGAGGCGCTGGCCGAGGCGGTCGCGGCGGTGCTGCCGGCGATCGAGATCGTCGAGAACCGCTACCAGGGCGGGGTCGGGATCGGCACGCCGATGCTGATCGCCGACCGGTTCTTCCACGGCGCGTCCGTGCTGGGCGCGGATGCCGAGGGCTGGCCGGCCGGCCGGCTGGCCGGGCGCGACCTCGTCGCCGCGCGCGGGCGGATGACGGTGAACGGCAGGCTGTTCGGCGAAGGCCAGGGCGGCGATCTGCTCGGCCATCCGCTCGCGGTGCTGCGCTGGCTCGCCGCCTCGCCGGCCGCGGCCGCCTTCGGCGGGCTGCGGGCCGGGCAGGTGATCCTGTGCGGCTCGGTCACCCCGCCCGCCTGGCTCTCCGGACCCGCCGAGATCGAGGTCAGCTTCGACGGTCTCGGCACCGTCACGGCGCGCTTCACATGAGCCGCCGCCCCGACACCTATCCGCGCGCCGACGAGGCGGTGCGTCAGGCGCGGCCGGTCGAGGAAGCGGCCCCGCACCCCTCCTTCCGGCTCGCCTTCAACGATCCCGAGTTCCTGCTGCGCCCGGAGATGCGCGGGGTGCGGCTGATGCTCGAACTGATGAAGCCCGACCGGCTGCAGGACGAGGCCGGGATCGGCTCGACCGTGGTGGTGTTCGGCTCCGCCCGGATCGCCGGACCGGAGGCGGTGGCGGCGATCGCGCGCGACGGCGGCGATGCCGCGCGGGCCGAGCGCCAGCTCGTCTGGTACGAGGAGGCGCGGCGCTTCGCCCGGCTGATCACCGAGGCGGGACAGGGCGCGGGGCGGTGCGAGCTGGTGGTGGTCACCGGCGGCGGCCCGGGCATCATGGAGGCGGGCAACCGCGGCGCGACCGAGGCCGGGGGCAAGACCATCGGGCTCTCGATCGTGCTGCCGCGCGAGCAGGTCCCGAACCGCTGGATCACGCCCGAACTCTCGTTCCAGTTCCATTATTTCGGCATCCGCAAGATGCAGTTCCTGATGCGCGCCAAGGCGCTGGCCGTTTTCCCTGGCGGGTTCGGCACGATGGACGAACTCTTCGAGACGCTGACGCTGGTGCAGACCCGCAAGATCCGCCGCCTGCCGATCCTGCTGTTCCATCGCGCGTTCTGGGACCGGGTGGTGCGCTTCGAGGTGCTGGCCGAGGAAGGCCTGATCGACCACGCCGATCTCGACCTGATCCGCTTCGTCGAGACCGCCGAGGAGGGCGCCGAGGCGATCCGCGCGTTCTACGGCGGCGAACTGCTGGGGGCGGAGGAGGAGCCGCCGCCGGTGTGAACCGTCAGGCCGCGTGCTCGACGCAGATCGCGCCGGCATCGGCCTCGCCCAGCGGCACGTCGAGCAGCGCGCAGTGATGCGGCCGCGCCGTGCCGGCATGGGCCTCGGCGCGGAAATGGCGGCAGGTGCGGCAGACGCCGAAGGCGCGCCCGCCGTTCCGCGCGATCGCCGCGGCGAGGGTGGCGTCGAGCAGGCGTGCGAGCGTCGGCGCCTCCGCACCGGCGCCCGCCGCAACCGCCTCGGCGAGCAGCGCGACGCCGCCGTCCTCCTTCAGCGCGGCGCGCCCGGCGGCCGTGAGCCCGAGCGTGACCGCGCGCCGGTCGCACGGATGGGGTTCGCGCGTCACGTAGCCCTTGGCTTCGAGCGCGATCAGGCTCTGCGACACCGTGCCCCGCGTCGCGCCGAGATAGTCGGCGAGGGCCGCGGGGCTGCGCGAGAAGCGGTTGGCGAGGCCGAGATAGCGCAGCGCGTCGCGCTGGGCCGGGTTGAGCCCGCCGCGATGGTCGGCCGCGCGCGCAAGCCGGTCGAGCCGGTTGATCAGCCGCGCGGCATGGCGGCTGGCGTTCTCCTCACGATCCGATAGCGAGTCGCTATTACCCATTGACCGGCTCCGCGGGAAGCGATATCGACTCGATGCTATCCGCTGGCGCAACGTCCTGGCAAGGAGGACCCCATGACCGCTCCCGCGACCGCCATCCCCGGCTACCGCTACGGCGATCCCGCGCTTGCGCCCTCGCCGCTCACCCCGGCCGAACTCGCCGAACTGGAGGCGAGCCTGTTGTTCGGCCCGGAGGATGTCGCGGCGCTGAAGCGCGCGGGCGCGATCGTCGCCGACCGGATCGAGGCGATCCTGGATGTCTGGTACGGCTTCGTCGCCTCGCAGCCGCATCTGCTCGCCGCGTTCCGCGAGCACGGCACGGGCGAGCCGATCGGCGCCTATCTCGCCGCCGTGCGCGCGCGCTTCGGGCAGTGGATTCTCGACACCTGCACCGCGCCGCACGACGCCGCCTGGCTCGCCTGGCAGGACGAGATCGGCCGCCGGCATCACCGCAGCGGCAAGAACCGCACCGACGGCGTGAACGCCGCGCCGCACATCCCGCTGCGCCATCTGCTGGCCCTGGTGATGCCGATCTCGCTCACCATGCGCCCGTTCCTCGCCGAGACGGGGGCCACGCCGGCCGAAGTGGACGCGATGCACGCGGCCTGGACCAAGGCGGTGCTGCTGCAGGCGATCCTGTGGGCGAGGCCCTACGTCGCCGCGGGCGACTTCTGATCCGCCTCGGCGGCCGGCTCCGGCGCGATCACGCCGCCGACCGCGGCGGGCGCGGTCGCGGCGAGATCGAAGCTCTCGCGCGCCTGCTCGGGGGGCGCGGCACGGCGCGTCACCCGCCACAGCACGAAGCCCAGCAGGACCCCATGCGTCGCCGCGGTGAAGAGGTAGAGCCCGCCGCCCGGTGAAGCGCGCAGCAGGAACGCCGCCGCGATCGGACCGACGATCGAGCCGAGCCCGTTGACGAGCAGCAGGCTCGATGCGGTACCGACATAGTCCGACGGATCGGCGTGGTCATAGGCGTGCGCGGCAACCAGCGAGTAGCCGGGCAATGCCGAGGCGCCGAAGGCCGCGCCGAGCAGCATCAGCGCGATCCCGGACGGCGCGAGCAGGAACACGGAGAGCCCCGTGCCGGTCGCCGCGGCGAGCAGCACGGCCAGCACATGGCGCCGGTCGAGCCGGTCCGACACCCGCCCGATCGGCATCTGGACGAGCGCACCGGACATCACGGCGACACTCATGAAGATCGCCGCTTCCCGGTGGGTCAACCCGAAATCGGTGGCGGAGACCGGGCCGAGGCTCCAGAAGGCGCCATTGCCGACGCCGATCATCAGGCTGCCGACCAGCCCCACCGGCGACGCGCGCCACAATCGCCCCGGCCGGAAGCGCACCTCGGTCACCGGCGCCGGCTGGGCCTGCCGGGTCAGCACGACCGGGATCGCCGAGATCGAGATCAGCACGCTGCCCAGCACGAACAGGTGGAAGCCCTCGACCGGCCAGGCGAACAGCAGCAACTGCCCGCCGGTCAGCGCGACATGGTTCACCATGATGTAGGCCGACATGATCATGCCGCGCGTGGTGTTGGTCGCGCGGTCGTTCAACCAGGACTCGACGATCAGGTAGAACACCGCGAGCCCGTAGCCGAAGGCGAAGCGGAGCACGATCCAGGCGGGCACGGTGACGGCCAGGGGATAGGCCGCCGCCGCCGCCGACACGCCGCACACCACGGCAGCGACGGCGCGGATGTGACCCGCGCGGCGGATCACGCGCGGCCCGTGCAGGCAGCCGGCCACGAACCCGCCGTAGTAGGCGGCTCCGAGCGCGCCGATCGCGACGGGGTCGAACCCCTCCGCTTCCCCGCGCAGCGGCAAGGCCATGGTGAGCAGCCCGTGCCCGACCAGCAGGAGCCCCACACCCGAGAGCAGCGAGCCGACCGGCAGCAGTGACGCGATCATCGATCCTCGGCTGAGGCCCGCGCGTCAGAGAGCGTCGCGCGATCCGGTTTCCGTCCCTGCGGGTGCCGGCTCGGCCGCCCGCTCAACGTGCATCTTGCCCACGGGCTCGGGCGTCACAAGCCCCGAAACGTGCTGCGCTGCCGCACGCTACAGCGCCATCGCGAGCACGCGCGCGGGATTGAGCGCCTCGCGCGGGGCGAGATCGGCGATCTGGTGCCGGCACGAGGTTCCATTGGCGACGATCAGCGTGTGTGGATCGGCCGCACGCACCGCCGGCAGCAGCGACAGCTCCGCCATCGCCCGCGAGACGGGCTGTGTCTCCGCCTGATAGCCGAAAGCGCCGGCCATGCCGCAGCACGACGACTCGATCGGCGTCACGGGCAGGTCCGGGATCGTCTTCAACGCGCGGATCACCGCCGGGAAGGCCCCGAACGCCTTGCTGTGGCAGTGGCCATGCACGATCGCGCGCCGTCCCGCGAGCGGCTTCAGCACGGCGGCAAAGCGCGCGGCGTTGCGGTCGACGAACTCCTCGAACAGCAGCGCGTGATCGGCGACCACGCGCGCGTGCTCACCCAGGCCGAGCGACAACCACTCGTCGCGCAGCGTCAGCAGGCACGAGGGTTCCAGGCCGATGATCGGCCGGCCGGCGCGCGCATGCGGCGCGAGCACGGCGAGTGTGCGGCGCGCCTCCTCGCGCGCGCGATCGACAAGCCCGGCGGCGAGGAACGTGCGGCCGCAGCAGAGCGGTCGCCCGGGCCCATTGGCGGCGGCAACGCGAAACTCGGCCGCGCGCAACACGCGCGCCGCGTCGCGCAGGTTCTCGGGCTCGAACCAGCGATTGAAGGTGTCGGCGAACAGGATCGCGTCGGGTTCCGGCATCGAGGCCTCGTCGTCGCGCCAGGGCGCGCGCGACCAGCGCGGCAGCGGACGCGCGGCGGAGAACCCGGTGAGGAACTGCGACAGTCGTGCGAACGTCGGGATCGCGTTGCGCGCGTTCGTGAGCAGGCGAAGCCGTGCGGCGTGGCGGGCGTAGCGCGGCA
Organism: Elioraea tepidiphila DSM 17972; assembly: GCF_000378465.1. Taxonomy (GTDB): domain Bacteria; phylum Pseudomonadota; class Alphaproteobacteria; order Acetobacterales; family Acetobacteraceae; genus Elioraea; species Elioraea tepidiphila. The sequence continues at coordinate 80,976 of NZ_KB899930.1, read as the reverse complement.
GGAACGCCACCAGACGGTCGCGGATCGACAGCCCCCGCGCGGCGTTGCGCGCCGCCAGCACCTCGATCTTCATGCGCGCCATGTCCACGCCCGTCGGGCATTCGCGCCGGCACGCCTTGCAGGAGACGCAAAGCGACAGCGCCTCGGCCACGGCGTCGGAGGTGATACCGCCGTCGAGCTGACCCGAAAGCGCCAGCCTGAGCGTGTTGGCGCGCCCGCGCGTGACGTCGCGCTCCTCGCGCGTGGCGCGGTAGGAGGGGCACATCACCTCGCCCGCGAGCGCACGGCAGGCGCCGTTGTTGTTGCACATCTCGACCGCGGCCTGGAACGAGGCGGCAGGGCTCGCGCGCGGAAAGTCCGACCAGTCGAGCGCCGGGCGATGCGTGGATGTCGCGTAATCCGGGTGGTAGCGGAACAGCGTCCGGTCATCCATGCGCGGCGGACGCACGATGCGATTCGGGTTGAAGAGTCCGCGCGGATCGACGCGGTCCTTCACCGCCTCGAAGGCGCGCACAATCCGCTCGCCGAACATGAATGCGTGGAACTCGCTGCGCACGATGCCGTCGCCGTGCTCGCCCGAGTGGCTGCCCTTGTACGCGCGCACCATCGCGAAGGCCTCCTCGGCGATCGCGCGCATCGTGCGGGCATCCTGCTCCAGCTTCAGGTTCAGGACGGGCCGCACATGCAAACAGCCCGAACCCGCATGGGCGTACCAGGTGCCGCGCGTGCCGTGACGCGCGAACACCTCGGTCAGCCGCGCGGTGTAGTCGGCAAGGTGTTCCAGCGGCACCGCGCAGTCCTCGACGAAGGAGATGGGCTTCCCCTCCTCCTTCATGCTCATCATGATGTTGAGGCCCGCGGTGCGGAGCTGGTTGATCGCGCCTTGCAGCGCCGGATCGGTCACCTCCACCACGCCGCCGAAGCGCGCGCCGGCGCGCTCCCAGCCGAAGCCGAGATCGCCCATGAGCGCCGCGAGGTCCTTCAGCCGGCCCCGGTTGGTCGCCGCGTCGTCCTCGGCAAACTCCACCAGCAGCAGCGCCTCGGGCTCGCCGCGCATGAAGGCGTCGAGCGTGGGCCGGAACATCGCGATGTCGCGCGCAAGCTCGATCATGGTGCGATCGACCAGTTCCACACCGACGGGGGCGAGCCTGACGATGTGCTGGGCGGACTCCATCGCCGCGTGGAAGCTGCCGAAGTGGCAGGCGCCGAGCGTCCTGTGCCGCGGCAGTACGGGCGAGAGTGCGAGTTCGATCGCGGTCGAGAAGCCGAGCGTACCCTCGGAGCCGACCAGCAGATGCGCGAGGTTCGGCGGATCGCGCGCGGGCACCAGCGCATCGAGATTGTAGCCGCCAACGCGGCGCTGCACTTTCGGGAATCGCGCCTCGATCTCGTCCGCCTCGCGCGCGGCGATCGCGCGCAGGTCCGAGACCAGCGGGGCGATCGGCGAGTCGTTGCGCAAGGCGGCGCGGTCGTCGAAGCGCGCGGCCGTGCCGTCGGGCAGGATGGCCTCGATCGCGCGCACGTTGTCGCGCATGGTGCCGAAGCGGAGCGATCGCGCGCCGCAGGAGTTGTTGCCCGCCATGCCGCCAAGGGTCGCGCGCGAGGCGGTCGAGACATCCACCGGATACCAGAGCCGATGGGGCGCGAGCGCGCGGTTCAGCTCGTCGAGCACCAGCCCCGGCTGCACCACGGCACGGCGGTTGGCAGGGTCGATCTCGAGGATACGGTTCAGATGCCGCGAGCAGTCGAGCACCAGCCCGGTGTTGATGGTCTGGCCGTTCTGCGACGTGCCGCCGCCGCGCGGGGTGATGGCGACACCCTCCTCGCGCGCGATCGCGATCGCGGCGGCCACATCCGCGGCGTCGCGCGGAAACGCCACAGCGGCCGGCATCACCTGGTAGTGCGAAGCGTCGGTGGCAAAGCGGCCGCGCGTCGCCGCGTCCGCGCGCACCTCACCCTTCAGCGCGGCCTTCAGGCGCCGCTCAAGCCCCGGTCGCAGGGCAGCAGGCATTGACAGCGTTCTCCCCGGTGTCTCTATCGCATCAGATGGCGCAAGGCGCCGGGAGACAAGGGCCAAGGAACAACGCGATGCAGAACGAGCCGGGGCGGGTCGCGGGCCGCCATTTCCTCCAGATCCCCGGGCCGACGAATGTCCCCGACCGCATCCTGCGGGCGATCGACAACCCGACCATGGACCATCGCAGCCCCGCCTTCGCCAAGCTGGGCCGGGCGTGCCTGGAGGGCATGAAGACCATCTTCAAGACCGAGAAGGGCCATGCCTTCATCTACCCCGCCTCCGGCACCGGGGCGTGGGAGGCGGCGCTGGTCAACACGCTCTCGCCCGGCGATGCCGTGCTGATGGTCGAGACCGGCCATTTCGCGAGCCTGTGGCGGCGGATGGCCGAGCGGCTCGGGCTCACGCCGATCCTGATCGAGACCGACTGGCGCGCCGGCGCCGACATCGCCGCCGGCGAGATCGAGGCCCGGCTCGCCGAGGACCGCGGCCGCGCGATCAAGGCCGTCTGCGTGGTGCACAACGAGACCTCGACCGGCTGCACCACCGACATCCCGGCGATCCGGCGCGCCATCGACGCGGCGAAGCACCCGGCGCTGCTGATGGTGGACACGATCTCCTCGCTCGCCTCGATCGACTATCGGCATGACGAGTGGGGCGTGGATGTGACGGTCGGCGGGTCGCAGAAGGGGCTGATGCTGCCGCCGGGGCTCTCGTTCAACGCGGTCTCCGAGAAGGCCTATGCGGCGCAGAACACCGCCAAGCTCCCGCGCTCGTTCTGGTCCTGGGAGGAGATGGCCGGGCCGAACGCCACCGGCTACTTCCCCTACACGCCGGCGACCAACCTGCTCTACGGGCTGCGCGAGGCGATCGCGATGCTGCACGAGGAGGGGCTCGATCGGGTGTTCGCGCGCCACGACCGCCACGCCGAGGCGACGCGCCGGGCGGTCGCCGCCTGGGGGCTGGAGACGCAGTGCCGCGTGGCGAAGAACCATTCCTCGTCGCTCACCGCCGTCAGGGTTCCCGAAGGACAATCGGCCGACCGGGTGCGCGCGGTGATCCGCGACGCCTTCGACATGTCGCTCGGCAACGGCCTGTCGAAGCTCGCCGACCGGGTGTTCCGGATCGGCCACCTGGGCGACTTCAACGACCTGACGTTGATGGGCACGCTCGCCGGCGTGGAGATGGGGCTCGGGCTCGCGGGTGTGCCGCACAAGGCAGGCGGCGTGCAGGCGGCGATGGCGTATCTGGCGGGTCAGGCGGCGCCCGGCGTGGCGCGCGCGGCGTAGAGCAGGTCGCCCACGGCTCGAATCAGCCTGGGCGTGAAGATGCTCGACAGCACTACCCACAGCGGTTCCCACTCATGCGGAAACCGCTCTGCGCCCGGCGCGCCCGCTACGCCGCGGCGGCGACCAGGGCGCGGATGCGCGCCACCATCCGCGCGGCATCCCACTCGGTGATGCCTTCCAGTCGCGCCGCTTCCCGCCCCGCGCGATCGACGATCAGCGTGGTGGGCAGGCCGCGCGCGCCCCAGGCCCGGCCGGCCGCGCCGCGCGGGTCGAGCCACACGCCCAGGTGGCGGATGCCCAAACGGGCATAGAACGCCCGCACCACCTCGGCGCCGCCGCGATCCTGGCTCAGCGCCAGCACCTCGATCCCGTCGCCGCGCACCTGCCGGGCGAGACGGTCGAGCGCGGGCATCTCCTCGACGCAGGGCGGGCACCAGGTGGCCCAGAGGTTCACCACCAGACCCTTGCCCGCGAAATCGGCGAGGCGGCGTTCGGCGCCGTCGGCATCGCGGAACGCGGCATCAGCCAGGGCGCGGCGGGGCACGACCTCGACCAGCGTCCCGCTGGCCGCACTTCCTTGCCGGGGCAGGGCCAGCATGGCAGAGGTCGCCGCGACCCCGCCCAGCAGCACCCGGCGCGACACCCCGACGGAACGACCCATGCCCGACACTCCCTCATCCTCATCCGCCGCCAGAGCGCCGGCCAATGCGCTGTGGGGCGGCCGCTTCGCGGCCGGCCCGGCCGCGATCATGCAGGAGATCAACGCCTCGATCGGCTTCGACCGGCGGATGTGGCGCCAGGACATCGCCGGCTCGAAGGCGCATGCGGCCATGCTCGCCGCCCGGGGCATCATCACCGAGGCCGACCGCGACGCGATCCTCGCTGGTCTGGCGCAGGTCGCGGCGGAGATCGAGTCCGGCCGCTTCACGTTCTCGACAGAGCGCGAGGACATCCACATGAACGTGGAGGCCCGGCTGATCGAGCTGATCGGCGATCCGGGCCGGCGGCTGCACACCGCCCGGTCGCGCAACGACCAGGTCGCGCTCGACGTGCGGCTCTGGGTGCGCGACGCGATCGACGCGCTGGACGCGCAGCTCGCCGACTGCATGCGCGCGCTCGTGGCCCAGGCGGAGGCACATGCCGCCACACCCATGCCGGGCTTCACGCATCTCCAGATCGCCCAGCCGACCACCTTCGGCCATCACATGCTCGCCTATGTCGAGATGCTGGCGCGCGACCGCGGCCGCTTCGCCGATTGCCGCGCGCGGCTGAACGAATGCCCGCTCGGCGCGGCGGCGCTAGCCGGCACCTCCTTCCCGATCGACCGCCACGCGACCGCGGCCGAGCTCGGCTTCGACCGGCCGATGGCGAACAGCCTCGATGCGGTCTCGGCGCGCGACTACGCGATCGAGTTCATGGCGGCCGCCGCGACCTGCGCGGCCAACCTGTCGCGGCTTGCCGAGGAGATCGTGATCTGGATGAGCGCGCCCTGGCGCTTCGTCACGCTCTCGGATGCGTTCACCACCGGCTCCTCGATCATGCCGCAGAAGCGCAACCCGGACGCGGCGGAGCTCGTGCGCGCCAAGACCGGGCGGATCAACGGCAACCTGATCGCGCTGCTGACCGTGATGAAGGGATTGGCGCTGACCTACGGCAAGGACATGCAGGAGGACAAGGAGCCGATCTTCGACACGGCCGACAGCCTCGCCCTCTGCCTCGCCGCCACCGCCGGCATGGTGCGCGACATGCGGCCGAACGCGGAGGCGATGCGGCGCTGGGCCGGCGAGGGCTTCGCGACCGCGACCGACCTCGCCGACTGGCTGGTGCGCGTGCTCGGCCTGCCGTTCCGCACCGCGCATCATGTCACGGGCCGGCTGGTGGCGGCAGCCGAGGCGAAGGGCACGGATCTCGCGGGGCTGACGCTCGCCGAGATGCAGTCGGTGGAGCCGCGCATCACCGAGGACGTGTTCTCGGTGCTCACGGTGGAGGCCTCGCTCGCCTCGCGCGTGAGCTATGGCGGCACCGCGCCGGCGAATGTCGCGGCGCAGGCCAAGGCCTGGCGCGAACGCCTCGGCTGATCCGCGCCTATCGCACGCAATTCGGCTGATCGGCGGAGAGATGGCGCGCGGGCGGCGGGCTCGCCCGCATCTGCGCGAGGCGCGCGCGCTCTGCCGGGGTCAGCACGGCCTCGGACGCACCCGCCCCGACCAGTGCCTCGTAGGCCGAGAGCGCGTAGACATCGACGGCGAGCTGCAACGCGGTCTTGCCCGTCGCCGGCGAGATGCGCTCCATCTCCGCACCGCGCGCGAGCAGCAGGCGCAGGAACGGCGCGAACCGCTCCGAGTCGGGGACATCGCTCGCGTACCGGACCAGCGACGCGAGCGGGGTCTCGCCGCGCCCGCCGCCGCTCCCTTGCGGCAGTCCGCTCGGATCGAAGCCGTGCGCCGCAAGCAGCCAGGAGGCCACGCGCAGCGCCGCGCCCGACGCGGCCGCGTTCAGCAGCGTGGCGTTCTCGTCCAGGATGTTGCCGCTCAGGGTCAGCGGCACGCCAGCGTCGAGCAGACGCTGCAGCAGCTCCAGCCGGTCGAGCTGGGCGGCGATCCAGGCCGCACGGCGGCGGGCACGCGCATCGGCCTCGGGCAGCAGCAGCGCGACTCCCTCGGCGTCGTCGCGCGCGACGCTGATCTCCAGCGCGGTGAGCAGCGGAAGATACAGCCCTTCGCAGGTGCGCAGGCCGCGCGCGGCGCGCGAGTCGGACGCGGGCCGCGCGCCGAGGGCCAGCAGCGCCGCGATCGCCCGGTGCGCGCGCGCCTCGGCGGCGAACAGCAGCAGCCGGTCGCGCTCATCCGCGCAGTCCGCGCCGCAACGCTCGAAGCCCTGGGCGATCGCTACGGGGTCGTTCCGCTCGACCGCCGCATAGACCGCGCCGCGCCGGTCCGCGAGGCGGGAGTCGCGATGGGCCTCCAGCGCGGCCAGGCCCCAGAGTGCCAGAGCGGCAGAAAGCCCGAGCGCCTGGACCGCCAGCACCGCCTTGAGCCCCCGGCCGACTCTCCAGCTGCGCAGCCGCGCGTAGATCAGATTGGCGGCGAAGCTCGCCAGCGTGAGCACGGGCGCCAGCGCGCCCAGCACGATCGCGATCCCGAGATCGCGGAACGGGCCGCGCGGGTGGCTGAGCTCGTCGGCGATCAGCCAGGCCGGCAGCGCGACCGAGAGGAGACCGAGCGCCCAGCACAGGACGGCAAGGCCGGTCAGGCGGCGAGCAGCGGGGGGCGGGGCGGACATGGCCTCTCGGGATGCTGCGCGTCCAGCCATACCACGGCCAGAACAGACGGGCAGGAACCCGCTGACGGCCAGGCCATGGCGGAGAGGGCGCGGCTGAGGCACCATGAAGCGATGTTCCAGGGCGCATTCGGCACTTCCGGGATGGGCTGCGGGTTGCCGCTCCGGCGCTGGACCCGCGTGGTCCTGCTGCTGGCCCTGGTCGCCGCCGTGCTCCTGGTCGGCTGCGGCAAGCGCGGCGACCCGGTGCCGCCCGGCCCGGAGGAGGAGGTCATCTACCCCCGCACCTATCCGCGCGACGAGACCACCCCGCGCGGAGGCGGTCGCGTGGTCTTCCCGCCCCCACCCGGACGGAGACGCTGACATGGCCGCCCCTGCCCCGCGTGACGCTGACGAGGACCCGTGCTTCGACGAGATCCTCGCGCTGCGCCCGCATCTCTCGGTCGCGATCGAGGCCGGACTGATGGTCGAGGGCGTGCCGCTCGCGCGCATCGCCGCCGCGCACGGCACACCGAGCTGGGTCTATTCCGCTTCCACCATCGAGGGGCGCTATCGCGCACTGGCCGAGGCGCTGTCAGGGGCCGGCCTCGATGCGCGCATCCACTACGCGATGAAGGCGAACGACGCGCTCGCCGTGGTGCGCCTGCTCGGCACCCTCGGCGCCGGTGCCGACGTCGTCTCGGGCGGGGAGTTCCTCGCCGCCCGCGCCGCCGGCATCGCGCCTGGCGACATCGTGTTCTCCGGGGTGGGCAAGACCGAGGCGGAGCTCCGCACCGCGCTTGCCGCCGGCGTCGGCCAGATCAACGTCGAGAGCGCCGAGGAACTGGCGATGCTCGGCGCGATCGCCGCGAGCATGGGCCTCAGCGCGCCGGTCGCGCTCCGCGTGAACCCGGATGTCGATGCCGGCACCCACGCCAAGATCACGACCGGCAGGGCCGAGAACAAGTTCGGCATCCCGATCGACGCGGCGCGCGATCTCTACGCGCGGGCGGCGAACACCGCCGGCATTCGCCTGCGCGGCGTGGCCGTGCATATCGGCAGCCAGATCACCGCGCTCGCCCCCTATCGCGCGGCCTATGCGCGGCTGGCCGAGCTCGTCCGATCCCTCCGTGCCGAAGGGCTGCCGGTGGAACGGGTCGATTGCGGCGGCGGGCTCGGCATCCCCTACCGGAACGAACCCGCGCCCTCGCCCGCGGCCTTCGCCCATGTCCTGCGCGAGACCGTGGGAGCCTTGGGCCTGCCGCTGATGCTGGAGCCCGGACGCTGGCTGGTCGGCCCGGCGGGGCTGCTGCTCGCGCGCGTCATCCTGGAGAAGCAGGGCGCGCTGCGCCGCTTCGTGATCCTGGATGCGGCGATGAACGATCTGATCCGCCCTTCCCTCTACGAGGCGTGGCATGCGATCGTTCCCGTCTCGGCGACGCGGTGGCACGCGCCGCTCGCGCCGGCGGAGGTGGTTGGCCCTGTCTGCGAGAGCGGCGACACCTTCGCCAGCGGGCGGATGCTGCCGCCCCTCGGACCCGGAGAGCTGGTGGCGATCCTCGATGCCGGCGCTTACGGCGCGGTCATGAGTTCGACCTATAATGCGCGTCCGCTGGCCGCCGCCGTGATGGTGCGTGGAGATGAGGTCGCGGTGATCCGCCCGAGACAGTCGCACGAGGCGCTGATTGCCCAGGATGTGATCCCGCCCTGGCTTGCTTCCGGGCGATGATGCGACCATGAGCCGCGCCGCGCTGCCCCCCTCCCCGCCACCGCCGATCCGGCGGCTTGGGTTCCGGCGCGGCCTCGCGCGCGCGGCGATCCTGTGGGAGCGGGTGTGGCCCGCGATCGCGCCGCTGCTCGGCATCCTCGGCGTCTTCGGCGTGATCGCGCTGACCGGCCTCTTGCCGCTGCTGCCGGGTTGGCTGCACCTGATCGTGCTCGCGGCCTTCCTCTGCGCCGCCTGCGCCGCGATCGTCTGGGCGGCGCGGCAGATCCGCCTGCCCGGCGGCGCGGAGGGCGAACGGCGGCTGGAGCGTGCCTCGGGGCTCGCGCATCGCCCGCTCGCGAGCCTCGCCGATCGGCCCGCCGGTGGCGCCGCCGATCCCGCCACCGCCGCGCTCTGGGCGGCGCATCAGGCGCGCGCGGCCCAGGCGGCGGCGCGGCTGAAGGTCGGCGCGCCGCATCCGGGCCTGCCGCGGCGCGACCCGATGGCGCTGCGTGCCGGGCTCGCGCTCTCGCTGCTCGCGGCGCTGGTCATCGCCGGTCCGGAGACCGGACCGCGGCTGGGGGCCGCGGTCTCGCCCTCCTTCGGCGCCGCCGCCGCGCCGCCGCTGCCGCTTCGGCTCGAGCTCTGGATCACCCCACCGGCCTATACCGGCATGGCGCCGGTGTTCGTCCGCCATGAGCCGGGCGCGGCCACCGCCCCGATCACCGTGCCGACGGCGAGCCGGCTCGCGGTCCATGTCTCCGGCGGCACGGGTGGTGCGCCGCGGCTCGATGCCGGCGGCGGCGAGGTCGCGTTCCGCAGCCTCGACGCGCATTCCTTCGCCGCCGAGACGACGCTCGCCACACCCGGCCGCCTCGCGATCACGCGCGACGGAAGGGAACTGGCCGCCTGGCCGCTGCGCCTGCTCACCGACGCCCCGCCGACCGTCGCCTTCGTCGCCCCGCCCGGCCGCGGGCCGGCCACGCCGCAGCTTCGCATCGAGTTCGATGCGCGCGACGACTACGGCGTCGTTGCAGTGGACGCGATCCTGCGCCTGGTCGCCCGGCCCGAGACCGAGCCGCTGACCGTGCCGATGCCCGTGCCGGGTGGCGCGAGCCGGCATGTGCGCGGCACGGGCCAGCCGGATCTCTCCGCCCATCCCTGGGCCGGGCTGCCGGTGACGATCACCCTCGAGGCGCGCGACGGGGCGGACCAGACCGGACGCTCCGAGACGATGACGGTCGAGCTGCCCGAGCGGCGGTTCGAGCATCCGGTCGCGCGCGCGCTGATCGCACTGCGCAAGCGCATGACGCTCGCGCCGGCCGAGCGCAGCGCGCACACCCGCGAGCTCGACCGGCTCGCCGCCGCGCCGGAGGCGTTCGACCACGACTTCACCGTCTTCCTCGGCCTGCGCGTGGCGCGCTCGCGGCTGCGCTTCGACCGTACCGAGGCTGCGATCGCCGAGGTGCAGGAGCTGCTGTGGGATCTCGCGCTGCGCATCGAGGAGGGCGGGCGCGATCGCACATGGCGGCAGCTCTCGGAGCTGCGCGAGCAGTTGCGCGAGGCGCTGGATCGGGTCGAGCGCGGCGAGGAGGTGGACCGCGCGGAACTCGAGCGTCTTGCCCGGCAGCTCCAGGAGGCGATGCAGCGCTACTTCGAGGCGCTGATGGAGCAGATGCGGCGCGAGGGCGTCGAGACCATGCCCTTCGACCGCAACGCGCGCACCCTCGACATGCGCGACATGCAGCGCATGGCCGAGCGGATGCAGGAGGCCGCGCGGCGGGGCGAACTCGAGCGGATGCGCCAGCACCTCGCCGAGCTCGAGCGCGCGATCGAGCAGCTCCAGCAGGGCCGGATGAGCCGGATGGAGAGCCCCGAGCGCCAGCAGCAGCGCGAGCAGGGCCAGCAGATGATGGGCGCGGTCAACGACATGCTCCAGCGCCAGGGGCAGTTGATGGACCGCAGCCACCAGCGCGCCGAGCAGGACCGTCAGCAGCGCCAGCCGCCGCGCAGCCAGCAACAGCAGCCATGGCGTCAGCCCTCGCCGGGGCAGCAGCAACAGCAGCAGCGGGGCCAGCAGCAGCAACAGCAGCAGCGCCAGCGCTCGGCCGAAGGCCAGATGGACCAGCGCCAGCAGCAGGCGCTGCGCCGCGCGCTCGGCGAGCTGATGGACCAGTTCGCCGACATGACCGGCGATGTGCCCGAGCCGCTCGGCCAGGCCGACATGGCGATGCGCGAGGCGGTGGAGGCGCTCGGCCAGGGCGACAATGAGCGTGCCCAGGGGGCCCAGCAGCGCGCGATCGAGGCCCTGCAGCGGGGCGGGCGCGAGATGCAGAACCAGATGGCCGGGATGATGGGGATGATGGAGCCCGGCGAGGGCGATGGCGACCCGGGCGGCGACAACACCGAGATGGGCGGCGACACCTCCGGCGAAGGCCGCGAGATGGGCCAGGGTCGCGATCCGCTCGGGCGACCGCGGCGCGATCAGGTGGGCGGCCGCGACGAGGGTTCCGACGTGCGCGTGCCCGAAGAGATGGAGATGCAGCGCACCCGCGAGATCCAGGAGGAGCTGCGCCGGCGCGCGGGCGAGCGCGAACGGCCGCAGCCCGAGCTCGAGTACATCGACCGGCTGCTGCGCCGCTTCTGAGCCGCGCTTGCGCGCGGCCCGTCCGCGTGCCTCTCTCCGCGCGTGTCCCAGACCCGTCTCGCGCTTGTGCTCGGCATCCTCACCGCCGTCGGGCCGCTCTCGATCGACATGTATCTGCCCGCCTTCCCTGCGATCGCCGCGGAGTTCGGCGGTGCCGGCACGGCCGAGACAACACTCGCGGCATTCTTCGTCGGCCTCGCGGTCGGGCAGCTGACCCAGGGGCCGCTCGCCGACCGGTTCGGGCGACGCCGGCCGTTGCTGGCGGGCGGGGCGGTCTATGTCGTCGCCTCGATGGGCTGCGCGCTGGCGCCCGATGCGGCCAGCTTCTCGCTGTTCCGCGCGCTCGCCGCCTTCGGCGGCTCGGCCGGGATGGTGATCCCGCGCGCGATCGTGCGCGACGTCGCCGAGGGCGCGGCGGCGGCGCGGCTGATGAGCCGGCTGATCCTGGTGATGGGGGCGGCGCCGATCCTCGCGCCGTCGCTCGGCGGGCTGGTGCTCCAGGTCGCCGACTGGCGCGCGATCTTCTGGGTGCTGGCGGCCTACGGTGTGGCCTGCCTCGCGCTGACGCGGTTCGCCTTGCCCGAGACCCTGCCGCCGGAGCGGCGCGTACGGCGCAATCTGCTGGGCATCGCCGGCGCCTATGCGGCCGCTGCGTCGGACCGGACGTTCCTGGCGCCGGCGCTCGCATCCGCCGCAGGCGTGGGCGCGATGTTCGCCTACATCGCCGGCTCGCCGGTGGCGTTCATGGGTGTGCACGGGTTGAGCGCCGCGACCTACGCCGTGATCTTCGGGGCCAACGCCGCCTGCTATGTCGGCGCGGCACAGCTCAATGCCTGGCTGCTCAAGCGCCATCCGCCGAGCGTGCTGCTGGCGGTCGCGGCGACGCTGCTCGGCTTGGCCTCCCTGGTGCTGGCGTTCACCGCCTTCACCGGCGCGGGCGGGGTGGCGGGGCTGGTGGTGCCGCTCGCCACCGCGACCGGTGCGCTGGGTGTCGTCGTGCCGAATGCGTCGGCCCTCGCGCTGGCGCGTCAGGCCGCGCGGGCGGGCACGGCCTCGGCACTGATGGGGATGCTGGCCTTCGCGCTGGGCGGCGTGGCCGCAGCGGGGGTGTCGCTGCTCGCCGATGGCACCGCTCGGCCAATGGCGGTGCTCATCCTCCTTGGCGGCCTCGGCGCACTGCTCGCTGAGCGCTGGCGGCGCCGCACGCTCCCGCCTCGGTCCATGGGATAGGGGATTTGGGGGAAACTCCGGGGGCCAAGGGCCATTGGCCCTTGCCCCCGTACCCCCCATCCCAGGAGGGCGGCGCGCCTCGTTGGGCGCGCCGCGGACACGTTACGGTGCCGGCCGCTTCAGCGCGCCGCGCACCTGCTCGTAGGCATGACCGGCACGTAGCACCGTTGTGTCCTCCCACGGCCGCCCGGCAAGCTGGATCGCCACCGGCAACCCGCCCTCGCCAAGGCCCGAGCACACCGTCAGCGCCGGCTGGCCGGTGAGGTTGAACGGGATGGTCAGGCTCGGCGTCTTGAAGCCGATCCAGCGGTCCACCGCGTCGATCCGCGGCGCCTCGCCCATCGCCGCCGCGGTCAGCAGCAGATCGACGTCGCGCATCACCGTGCCGACCGCCTCGGCGAGCCTGCGCCGCATCCGCTGCGCGGCAATGATGTGCTCGCCCGAGATCAGCGCGCCGAGCAGCAGCCGTTCGCGCAGGATCTCGCCGTACTTCTCGCGCTGGGTCCGCACCCAGTGCGCGTGCACCGCGAAGGCCTCGCCGAGCAGCAGCGTCATGCCCGGCGCCCAGAACTCAGCGAGCGGCGGCAGTGTCACGTCGCGCACGCTCGCCCCGAGCTCGCCGAACAGCCGCGCCGCCTCGTCGATGCCGCGCCTCGTCGCGGGGCTGACCTGCACGTCCGTCTCGTGGAAGTGGCGCACCACGCCGATGCGCAAACCCTTCACCCCGCCGCCGAGCCCCGACACGAGGTCCGGTACGGGCCGGGCGGCCGAGCCCGGGTCCTCCGGGTCGTGGCCGGCCGCCGCCTGGAGCAGCAGCGCGCAATCCTCCACGGTCCAGGCGAGCGGCCCGACATGGTCCATCGACCAGGCGAGCGGAACCACGCCGGTGCGCGGCACGAGCCCGTAGGTCGGCTTGATCCCGGCGAGCCCGCAGAGCGCCGCCGGCCCGCGGATCGATCCGCCCGTGTCCGATCCGGTTCCCCCCAGGATCATGCCGGACGCGACCGCCGCCCCCGTGCCCGAGGACGATCCGGCAGTGAAATGCTCCGGGTTCCACGGATTGCGCGCGGGCGGTGTCGGCAGATCGAAGGACGGCCCGCCCCAGGCGAACTCGTGCGTGGTCAGCTTGCCGAGCGAGATCGCGCCCGCCTCGGCCCAGCGCCGCACCACCGCCGCGTCCCGGGTCGCCACATTCCCGACCAGGATGTGCGAGCACGCCGTGGTCGGCAGGCCCGCGACATCGACGATGTCCTTGTGCGCCACCGGAATGCCGTCGAGCGGACCGCGCGGGCCGTCGCGCATGATCCGCGCCTCGGCGTTCCGCGCGGCCTCCATCGCGCGCTCGCCATCCAGCGCGACGAACGCGTGCAACGTGGGTTCGAGACGCTCGACCCGGCCGATGCAGTCGCGCATCAGCTCCACCGGCGAGAGGCTGCGCGCGGCGATCGCGCGCGCCGCCTCGGCGATCGTCGGCACGGCGCTCACGGGCGCGGCGCCGCGGGTGGCACGAAGATCACGGCCGGCTCGCCCTGCCCCGCACCGTCGCGCACGCGCGCGAGCAGCGCCTCGAGCAGCGCCGCAGGCTCGGCGAGTCGCGCACGCTCCGCCTCGGTGAGCGGGAACCCGGCGCGGGTGAAGGGATCGTCGGTCGGTGCTGGCATCGCGCCAGCCTAGGCGGCCGGCGCGATCGCGTCGATGGCCCGCGCGAGCGTCACGTCGCGCATCGACAGCCCACCCGCATCATGCGTGGACAGCACGATCTCCACCCGGTTCCACACGTTGAACCACTCCGGGTGATGGTCGTGCTTCTCCGCCAGGAGCGCCACGCGGCTCATGAACGCCCAGGCCTCCGGGAAGTCGCGGAAACGGAACGCACGCCGGATCGCATCCCGCCCCTCGACCAGCGCCCAGCCGGGCAGCGCCTGCGCCAGCCCCGCCCGCTCCGCCTCGCTCAGCTTCGCCACCATGCTTGCCTCCTGCGCTCTCCCGCCCCCATCTATCGCGCATGCGGCAGTTCACGACAGCCCCAACCACCGCCGAGATCGTCGCCCTCGCCGACGAGGCGCTCGCCTGGGCGCAACGACGCTTCCCGCGCGACCTTGCCAAGCTGCTGGACGGGGTGGCGATCGTCGTCGATGACCTGCCCGACGACGAAACCGTGGAGGAGATGGGGTTCGAAAGCCCCTGGGAGCTCACCGGGCTCTGGCGCGGCGTGCCCCTGACCCAGCGCAGCGTGCTGCACACGCCGGATGAGCCGGAGATGGTGCATCTCTACCGGCTGCCGATCCTCGCCGAATGGATCGAGACCGGCGAGGACCTGCGCAGCCTGGTGCGCAACGTGCTGATCCACGAGATCGCGCACCACTTCGGCTTCTCCGACGAGGAGATCGCCCGGCTGGAGCGGGAAGGGTAACCCCCCCCCCCGCGCGATGCAGGGGGCTCCGCCCCCTGCACCCCCGCAAGGGGCCATTGGCCCCTTGACCCCTTTACCGCGAGTAGAACTCGACGACCTGCGCCGGCTCCATCTGCACCGGATAGGGCACATCCATCAGCTTGGGCGCGCGCAGGAAGCGGCCACGCATCGCGCGGTGATCCACCTCCAGGTACTCGGGCACGTCGCGCTCGGCCGACTGCGCGGCATCCAGCACGCTCGCAAGCTGCTTCGACTTCTCCTTGACCTCGACCTGGTCGCCGTCGCGCACGAGATAGGAGGGGATGTTCACCCGCTTGCCGTTCACCGTGACATGGCCGTGGTTCACGAGCTGGCGCGCGGCGAAGGGCGTGATTGCGAACTTCAGCCGGTACACCACCGTGTCCAGCCGCCGTTCCAGGAGTTCGATCAGGTTCTCGGAGGTGTCGCCCTTCCGGCGCACCGCCTCCTCGTAGTAGCGGCGGAACTGCCGCTCGCCGATATTGCCGTAGTAGAACTTCAGCCGCTGCTTGGCCGCGAGCTGGGTGCCGAAATCGGTCGGCTTCTTGCGCCGCTGCCCATGCTGTCCCGGACCGTAGTCGCGCTTGTTGACCGGGGACTTCGGCCGGCCCCAGAGGTTCTGGCCCAGCCGGCGATTGACCTTGTACTTGCTCTCGGCGCGCTTCGTCATGGCGCGAGGCCCTTTCCTTCGTTCTGCGGGGCAGCGACCGCCGCGCCCCTCCTGTCCCGGTAGGCCCCGTCGGGGGCGGAACATCCGTTCGCGTTCCCGGGAATGAGCCGCGGGTGATACGGGGGCAGCCCCGGCTTGTCAAACCGCCGCCCCGGCCCTTATGCCCCGGCCATGGTGACCCGCTCCGAAATCCTCATCCTCGGCCTGACCGCCGGCGTCATCGGCTCCCTGGTCGGCGGCCTGATGCTCGGCGTCGGCATGGGGCTGATCGTCCAGGGCGCGCATATCGGCTGGCTGCTGGCCCTTCCCGGCGCGCCGGCGGGCGGGCTGATCGGCCTGCTGCTGGCACGGCGGCTTGCGAGGCAGCTGCCGCCCTAGCAGGCTGCGCAGTCGCGCATGTCGTCCGTTCTTGTCCGCCCCAAGCGTGTTCCGCCGCGCATGATCCACCGGGCCATCACCGGCTCGCTCGTGTCACGCTATGCGGCGCCGGTGGCCGGCGGCGCCATCGCCGCGACTGCGAGACGGTGGCGGTTCTCCATCACCACAGTCACGGCGCAACCGAGCGTGGATACCTTGCCGTTCGACTTGGGTGCCAACCGCGCATCGGGTTCCGTGGTCGAGTCTCGCGTCTCGTTGCGGCGCATCTCGCCGCGGAAGTCGCACGCGCTATTCCGGCCAGGTTCCGGCCTGGAACCGAACCGACCTGGACAGCCGAATCCCCGCAGCCTGCCAGGAGCGGATCAGGTGCGCCGCCGGGCTCGTCTCACCGCGCCCAGCCCGATGAGGCCGAGCGTCAGGAGCCCGAACGTCGCCGGCTCCGGCACCGCGATGGCCCCGAAGGTGAAATCGATCACGATGGGCGGTTTCCCCGGACCCAGAGACACGCTTTCCAGGTTCACCGAGATCGTGGTCGGCGTGATCGTCACGTCGCCGACGTCGAAGCCCGTGACCGGGCCGCCGGCAATGCTGAAGCCAGTGATGCCGTGCGGCGCGGCGGCGGTAAAGTCAAAGCCCCTGAACACCCCCGTCCCGATCGATGCGCCCAGAAAGCGATTGGTCAAGGTCAGCGAGGTGGCGGCGAAGTCGATCTCAATAGCAAGTGAGGTGTAAATCGCCTCTGCCCCCGCGCCCACCGTGAAGCTGGCCGACGGGGAGAAGCCCGTCGTATCCGCGAAGCTTAAGACCGGGGTGCTGACGCGCCACTGCGCAGAGAAGGCGCGGTCCAGCAGGCTCGCCGACGCTGCCGGCACCACTCCAAGAACGAGAAGCGCAGCCAAGGCGCCACTGCGGATCACGTGCATCCCCCGATCCCCTGTCTGTTGTTACCCCAGATCAATTTCGGACTATAATAACCCCCCCCCCCCCCGCCGCGACGTCAAGCTCCTGCGGCTCAGACCATCGCTGCCAGCGCGATGGGGTGTTCTATGCCCGGGGGGCCGAGGATGCTGGGCAGGTCACTCAGGGCCACCGTCGGATCCGGACCAGCAAGCGCGGCCATCGGACCGATCCGCCGCCACGCACAGTCGGATCCACGACGCGGCTGCCTTGACCATGGTTGCGGTGGGAAGCGAGAGCGCAAGGCCCGCGGCGATACGTGACGGGTCAATCCCGATGAGTTGACGGTTGTACGAGGCTGGGACGCAGCGCGCAGGCTCAACAGATCTCTACCCTGCACCTTCCGGCTCTTGCCGCCCGACCATGCCCGGCTCGATCCGCCCATGCACGCGCCGGCCGCGCGAGAGCTCGGTGATGATGCCGTGCAGCGTGCGCAGCTCCTGTTCGGTCACCTCGCCGCGCTCGAACAGGTGGCGGATGTTCCGCACCATGCTCGGCCGCTTCGCCTGGTTGCGCAGGAAGCCGCAGGCATCGAGCTCGGCGACGAGGTGGCGCAGGAAGTTCTCGAGCTGCTCCTTGGTGGCGATGCGCGTCTCGTTCGTGACGAGGCGGAGGGGCGGGGTGGCATCGGCGGCGGTCCACCACTCATAGGCCATTACCATCACCGCCTGGGCGAGGTTCATCGAGTTGAACGCCGGATTGAGCGGGATCTGCACCAGCGTATCGGCATGGGCGAGATCATCCGCGGTGAGGCCCGCGCGCTCAGGCCCGAACAGGATGCCGGCGGCGAGCCCGCGCGCGGCGATCTCGCGCAGCATCGCCGCCGCGCCGCGCGCGGTCGCGGTGTTGACGATCACGTGGCGCGGCCGCGGGCAGGTCGCGAACACACGCTGGAGATCGGCGACCGCGTGCGCGACCGTCGGGTGCAGCGTCGCCGCGTTCAGGATCGCATCCGCCCCCGAGGCGGTGCGCCAGGCCTTGTCCTGCGGCCAGCCGTCGCGCGGCGCAACCAGGCGCAGGTGGAACAGGCCGCCATTCGCCATCGCGCGCGCGGCGGCGCCGATGTTCTCCGCGAGCTGCGGACGGACGAGGATGACGACGGGCGAATGCTCGCCCACCGGCCCGATCGCCGCTCCTCCGTCGCGTCCCGTCATGGCGGCGGGATAGGACGGGTGGCGTCGCCGGGCAACGGCTCAGCGGCGCGCGCGTTCGCGGGCGGTGATCTCGGCCTGGATCGCCTGGAGCCTCGGCGGCCAGGTGGAGCGGATCCAGGCGAGCACGTCGCGGATCTCGGCGTCGCTCAGCACCCCGGCATAGGCCGGCATGGTCGTCCGGTAGCCGGGCACCAGTGCGGCCATACCGTCGCGCACGATGCGGAAGAGCGTGTCGTCGCCGTGATGCCAGGTGTGGCCGGAGGCGTCGTGCGGCGGCGCCGGCAACAGCCCGTCCGGCCCGCGCACCTGCCAGTCCGGCTGGCCCTCCAGCCGGGCGCCGTGGCAGGCGGCGCAGTGCTCGACATACACCGCCCGGCCACGCTGGAGATCGCGTGCGGCAACGGCCTCCGCGGCGAGCAGAAGCACGCCGGCGAACGCCGCGCGCGCGATCATCCGCCGAGGCGGCGCAGGATCGCGCGCATCTGCGCGATCATCCGCCGAGGCGGCGCAGGATCGCGCGCATCTGCGCGATCTCCGCCTCCTGCGCCTTGATGATCTCCTCGGCGAGCTTGCGCACCTCCGGATCGCGCCCGTGCTGCAGGACCACGCGCGCCATGTCGATCGCGCCCTGGTGGTGCGGGATCATGCCGCGCACGAAGTCGATGTCGGCGTTGCCGGAGTAGCGGATGTCCATCTCGCGGTGCATCCGCGCATTGGCGTCCCGGAACGCGCGCGTGCTGTCCGCCTCGGCGGCCGGGGCGCTGCCGTGATGGGCATGCTGGGCCATGGCGGTGCCTCCCAGCACTGTGCCGAGGGCCAGCGTGAGGATCATCCTGCGCATCGTCGTTTCCTCCTGGGCGTGCTCGTGGACGGGCACGGCCAGCGAACAGCGCGGCGGGGAGGGACCGGAAGGGGGGAGGATGCGCGCGTGCTCAGCCGCCGGCTTGGCCGAGCGCGAGCAGGGCACGACCGATCGTGTAGACGCCCGCGACCGCCATCACCGCGACCGAGGCCCAGGGCAGGGTCTCGGCGAGGCGGGCGAAGCGCTGTTCGCCACCGGCCGAGGAGGCGAGGCGAAGCGAGAGGGCGGCGGCGAGCGCGACGCCGCTGAGCACGACGCCGAGGCCGATCGAGAACACGGCGACCATGGCAAGCCCGAGGGCCGCCGCCCCGGCCTGCAGCGCCAGCGCCAGCACGACGAGCGCGCCCGGGCAGGGCGCGAGCCCGCCGCCGAAGCCGGCGGCGATCACCGCGCGCCAACCGACGCGTCGTCCTGTCGGCGTGGCGTGATGGTGGTGCGCGTGGCCGTGCTCATAGTCGTGGTGATGGGGGTGGCCGGCCCCATGGTGGTGGGCATGGTGGTGATCCCGCTCCGCGACGAGGCCGCGGGCAAGCCAGGCTGCGACCGCGAGCACCACCACGCCGCCGGCGAGCGAGAACCAGGGCAGCCAGGCGGCGGGTACCCGATCGAGCCCGCCCGCGAAGGCGGCGAGCACGAGCCCCCACACGACAAGGGAGTGCGAGAGGGCCGCGGCGAGGCCGAGCACCACGCCCTGCGCCGGCGTGCCGCGCGTGGCGATGACGAAGCCCGCCATCATCGACTTCGCGTGCCCGGGCTCGAGGGCGTGCAGCGCACCGAGGGCGAAAGCGGCGGGCAGCCAGAGCAAGGGCGCGGTTCCGCCTGCCGCGACCGCCGAAAAGATGCCGCCTTCCATGGCGCGCTCCCGCCCCGCTCCGGCCCTCAGAGGAACTTGGTCAGGGCGCGGAACTCGGCGAGGGCCGCTTCCGCCTTGCCCTCTTCGATCGCGCGGTCGAGGCAATGGTCGATATGATCCTGGATCAGTTCGCGCTTGGCGTTGCCGATCGCGCGTTCGATCGCATGGAGCTGCTGGGCGAGCTCGAGACAGGGACGGCCGTCGTCGATCATGCCGACCACCGCGCGCAGGTGGCCTTCGGCGCGGCGCAGCCGCTTGACGATGTCGGCGTGGCTGGCGTGGCGGATGCCGCCCGCGTGCGGGTCGTGCTTCATGCGATCATCCTATCCTCCAGGAGGGGATAGTCAAGTCCGCGCTGCGGACGGGCGCTCTCCCGGCCGCGCCGCTCAGGCCGCCACGCCCTCGCGCATCAGCAGATAGGTGACGGCATCCCCGAGAGCCCCGAACGAGGCCTCGATCACGTTGCCGGAGACGCCGACCGTGCTCCAGCGCCCGCCGCCGTTGCCCTCGCTCTCGATCATCACGCGCGTCGTCGCCGCGGTCGCCTGATCCGGCGTCAGGATGCGCACCTTGTAGTCCACCAGGCGCAGGCTCGCGACCGCCGGGTAGTGCGGCAGCAGCGCCTTGCGCAGCGCGGCATCGAGCGCGTTCACGGGGCCGTTGCCCTCGGCCACCGTCAGCACGCGCTCGCCCTTCACGATCAGTTTCAGCGTCGCCTCGGAGAGCGGCTCCTCGTGCTCGCCGCGCCGTTCCACCAGCGTGCGGAACGATTCCAGGCGGAAATACTCCGGCACGGTGCCGAGCACGCGGCGCGCGAGCAGCTCGAAGCTCGCCTCGGCGCCGTCATAGGCATAGCCCGCGAACTCCTTCGCCTTCACCTCGTCGAGGATGCGGCGGATGCGCACATCGTCGGGGTCGATCTCGATGCCGACCTCGGTGAGGCGCGAGAGGATGTTCGACCGCCCCGACTGGTCGGAGACGACGATGTGGCGGCGGTTGCCGACGGTCTCGGGCGGGATGTGCTCGTAGGTGGTGGGGTCGCGCTGCACGGCCGAGACGTGCAGGCCGCCCTTGTGGGCGAAGGCGGACTCGCCAACGTAAGGTGCGCCGCGATTGGGTGCGCGGTTCAGCCGCTCGTCGAGTGCGCGGGAGAGCTTGGTTATGCCGCGCAGCGCCTCCGGCGTGATGCCGGTGGTGTAGCCCATCTTCAGCATCAGGGTCGGGATGATGCTGATCAGGTTGGCATTGCCGCAGCGCTCGCCGATGCCGTTGATCGTGCCCTGCACCTGGCGGCAGCCGGCGCGCACCGCGGCGAGGGTGTTGGCGACCCCGTTGCCGGTGTCGTCATGGCCATGGAAGCCGAGCTGCTCGCCGGGGATGATCTTGGCGACCTCGGCGACGATCGCCTCGACCTCGTGCGGCAGCGCCCCGCCATTGGTGTCGCAGAGCACGATCCAGCGCGCCCCCGCCTGATGCGCGGCGGTGATCGCGGCGAGCGCGTAAGAACGGTTGCGCTTGTAGCCGTCGAAGAAGTGCTCGGCGTCGAACATCGCCTCGCCGCGGCGCGCGGCCTCGGCGACGCTGTCGGCGATCATGGCGAGGTTCTCGTCGAGGGAGACGCCGAGCGCCACTTCGGCGTGGTAGTCCCAGGTCTTGCCGACCAGCGTCACCACGGGCGTGCGCGCGGCGAACACCGCGGCGAGGCCCGGATCGTTGCCAGCGGAGCGGCCGGAGCGGCGCGTCATGCCGAAGGCCGAGAGGCGCGCCGTGCGCAGCGGCGGGGGGTCGGCGAAGAAGGCGTCGTCGATCGGGTTCGCGCCGGGCCAGCCGCCTTCGACGGTATCGACGCCGAAGGCATCGAGTGCCCGCGCGATCGCCTGCTTGTCGGCCACCCCCCAGTCGATGCCCTGCATCTGCTGGCCGTCGCGCAGCGTGCAGTCGTAGATGTGGATGCGCGCGCTCACGACGCGCGCCTCCAGGTCGTGCCCTGCGGCCCGTCCTCCAGCACGATGCCCTTCGCCAGAAGATCGGCGCGGATCGCGTCCGCGGTGGCGAAGTCCCGCGCCTTGCGGGCGGCAAGACGCCTCGCGATCGCGTCCTCGATCCACGCGACGTTGCCGTCACCGCGGAACCATGCCGCGGCCGTGCGCGGCAACAGGCCGAGCACATCCGCCGCCGCGCGCAGATCGGCGCCCGCGCGCGCATCCCCCGCGACCGCGCGGTCCGCGAGCGCATGCATCGCCGCCAATGCCGCCGGCGTGTTCAGGTCGTCGAGCAGCGCCGCCAGCACCGGCCCTGGCAGCATCTCGGCCGCGTCCGGCTCGCCCGCGTGCTCGAGCGCGCGATAGAACCGGTCGAGCTCGCGCCGGGCCTCCGCCAGCGCCGCCTCGGAGTAGTCGAGCGGCATCCGGTAATGCGTCTTCAAGAGCAGCAGTCGGAACGCCTCGCCGGCCCAGTCGCCATGCCGCAGCACCTCCTCGACGGTCGTGAAGTTGCCGAGGCTCTTCGACATCTTCTCGCCGCCGACCAGCAGCATGCCGTTGTGCATCCACACGCGCGCGAAGCGGCTGCCCGGAAACGCGCACACCGACTGCGCGATCTCGTTCTCGTGGTGCGGAAAGATCAGGTCCAGCCCGCCGCCGTGGATGTCGAACTCCTCGCCGAGATGGCGCCACGCCATCGCGCTGCACTCGATGTGCCAGCCCGGCCGGCCGCGGCCCCAGGGGCTCGCCCAGCCCGGCTGGTCCGGCGTCGAGGGCTTCCACAGCACGAAGTCGTAGGGCGAGCGCTTGTAGGGCGCGACATCCACCCGCGCGCCCGCCTCCATCTCGTCCGGCGTGCGGTTCGAGAGCGCGCCGTACCGCGGGAAGGACGGCACGTCGAACAGCACGTGCCCGTCGGCCACATAGGCGTGGCCGTTGGCGATCAGCCGCTCGATCAGCGCGATCATCTCGGCGATGGTCTCGGTCGCGCGCGGCTCGACATCCGGCGGCAGCGCGCCGAGCGCCGCCATGTCCTCGTGGAACCAGTGGAGCGTGCGTTCCGTCACCGCCTCGATCGGCTCGCCCCGTTCGCGCGCCGCCGCCATGATCTTGTCGTCCACGTCGGTGACGTTGCGCACATAGGTGACGCGCGGATAGAGCCGGCGCAGCAGGCGCACCAGCACGTCGAACACCACGACGGGGCGCGCGTTGCCGATATGCGCGCGGTCATAGACGGTCGGGCCGCAGACATAGAGGCGCACATGCGCCGGGTCGATCGGCTGGAAGCGTTCCTTCGTCCGCGTGGCGGAGTTGTAGAGCGTGAGATCCGTCATCTGTCCGGTCCGTGCGGGGCAATGCCCCGGGTATGGGTCAGGCGCGAGGGTCGGTCAAATCGCGCGGGGACAGATCACGGGGCGGCTCCTGCGGCCAGGTTGAGCCGGGAGACTACGCGATCCCGGCCGATCAGGGGAAGCAGGGCGGCCATGTCCGGCCCGTGCTCCTCGCCCGTGAGCGCGAGGCGGAGCGGGCGCCAGAGCGCGCGGCCCTTGCGGCCCGTGGCCGCGGCGAGCGCGGCGGCCCACGCCTTGGCGGTGGCGCCGTCCCACGGCTCGGGCGGCAGGACGGCGACGGCCGCGCGCAGGTAGCCGCCCTCGCCCTCCAGCGGCGGCGGCACGATCGTCCCGGAGACGACCTCCCACCAATGGCGGGCCTCGCGCACCAGGTCGAGATTGCCGCGCACGGCGAGCCAGAACGCCTCGGTGGCCCCCTCGGGCAGCCGGTCGCGCACGGCATCGAACGGGGTCGCGTGCAGCACCTTGCGGTTGAGCGCCAGCAGTTGCGCCGCGTCGAAGCGCCCGGGGCTGTGGCTGATCCGCCCGAGATCGAAGCCGGCCGCCAGGGTCGCGAGATCGGCCGGGGCGAGATCGTCGGGCGTGCCGAGCCGCGCAAGATAGGCGCCGAGTGCGGCGGGCTCGATGCCGTCGGCGCGCAGCGCACGCAGCGACAGCGAGCCGATGCGCTTGGAGAGGGGCTCGCCCTCGCTGCCCACCAGCAGCGGCAGATGGGCGAGCCGGATCGCCTCCGGGTCGGCGCCGAGGGCGGCCATGATATCACGCTGCACGCCCGAGTTGGTGATGTGGTCCTCGCCGCGGATGATGTGGGTGATCCCCATCTCCAGGTCGTCCACCACCGAGGCGAAGGTGTAGAGCGGCGTGCCGTCGGCGCGGATCAGCACCGGGTCGGACACCGCCGGCAGCTTGACCGCGCGGCGGCCGAGCACGAGGTCGTCCCAGGCGGTCTCGCCGGCGGAGAGGCGGAAGCGCCAGTAGGGCGGCCGGCCGGAGGCGAAGGCGCGCGCGCGCTGGTCCTCGGTCATCGCCAGCGCGGCGCGGTCGTAGATCGGTGCCAAGCCGCGCTTGAGGCGCTGGTTGCGCTTGAAGGCGAGTTCCTCCTCGCTCTCCCAGCAGGGGTAGAGGCGGCCGGCGTTCTTCAGCCGCTCGGCCGCGGCCGCGTAGGCGGCAAGGCGGTCGCGCTGGCGGATCGGCCCCTCGTCCCAGGCAAGGCCGAGCCAGCGCAGATCCTCCTCGATCGCCGCCTCGTATTCGGGCTTGCAGCGCGTCGTGTCGGTATCGTCGAGGCGCAGCACGAAGGCGCCGCCGTGCCGGCGCGCGAACAGCCAGTTGGCGAGCGCGACGCGCGCGTTGCCGACATGCAGGTAGCCGGTCGGCGACGGGGCGAAGCGGACGCGAACCGCCGCGCGCCCGTCCTCACTCATCGTCGTCGTCTTCGTCGGTCTCGTTGCGGCGCGGATCGAGCCCGCGCCAGTCGCGCTCGATGCTGCCCGACGGCGCCGGAGTGCGCGCGAAGAAGGCGAGCTCGCTGGAGCTGGACCAGCCCTGCTCGCCCGCCTCCAGCACCTCGGCATCCTCGCCGAAGGCATGCCAGTCGCCCAGCACCTCCTCGGGCGTCGCGTCCGGCACGCGGCAGCGCTCGATGCTGTCGCGCACATAGGCGCGCGCGAAGGCATTGGCGTGCATCAGGCTCTCGAAGCCGCGCACATCCTCGATCGCCTCGTCCTCGGTCTCGGCCGAGTGGTCGCGGATGCGCACCACCCAGCCGCCCTCGGGGGCGAACAGATCGCCGATCATCGCACCAGCGCCGTGAAGCCGTTGGTGATCGGGTAGCGGCGGTCGCGCCCGAAGGCACGCGGCGAGATCTTCACCCCCGGCGGCGCCTGGCGGCGCTTGTACTCGGCGCGATCCAGCATCTTCCACACGCGCAGCACCGTGGCGCGGTCATGCCCCTTCGCCACCAGCGCATCGACGCTCTGCTCGCCCTCGACCAGCCCTTCCAGGATCGCATCGAGCATGTCGTACGGGGGCAGCGAATCCTGATCGGTCTGATTCGGCTTCAGCTCGGCCGAGGGCGGCTTGGTGATCACCCGCTCCGGCATCACGGGCCCGGCCGGCCCTCTCGCGCCGCGCGGACGGTGCGCGTTGCGCCAGCGCGCGAGCGCGAACACGGTCGTCTTGTAGACGTCCTTCAGCACCGAGAACCCGCCGCACATGTCGCCGTAGAGCGTGGCGTAGCCGACCGACATCTCGCTCTTGTTGCCGGTCGTCAGCACCATGTCGCCGAACTTGTTCGACAGCGCCATCAGGATCAGCCCACGCGAGCGCGACTGGATGTTCTCCTCGGTGATGTCGGGCGCGCGGTTGCCGAACACGGGGCAGAGCACCTGGTGGAACGCCTCCATCGCCGGCGTGATCGGGATCGTGTCGTAGCGGATGCCGAGCAGCCGGGCGCAGGCCTCGGCATCCTCCAGGCTGTCGCGGCTGGTGTAGGGCGACGGGAGCATCACCGCGCGCACCCGCTCGGCACCCAGCGCATCGACCGCGACCGCCGCCGAGACCGCGCTGTCGATCCCGCCGGAGAGACCGAGCACCACGCCCGGAAAGCCGTTCTTGTTCACGTAGTCGGCGAGCCCGAGCGTCATCGCGCGCCAGATGCTCTCCTCGCGGCTGTCCTCCGCCGCGACAGGGCCGGGCGCGCAGACCAGCCGGTCGCCGTCGCGCGTCCACTCGGTGAGCACGAGGTCCTCGTCGAACTCCGGCAGGCGCGCGGCGACCGTGCGGTCGGGGTTCAGCACGAAGGACGCGCCGTCGAACACGAGCTCGTCCTGCCCGCCCACCTGGTTGAGGAACACGAAGCCGAGCCCGTTCTCCACCACCCGACCGACCGCGAGCCCGATCCGCGTGTCGCGCTTGCCCGCCTCGTAGGGCGAGGCGTTGATCGAGAGCAGCACCTCGGCGCCGCTCTCGGCGAGGGTCTCGCAGACATCCGGCAGCCACCAGTCCTCGCACACCATCAGCCCGAGCCGGAAGCCGCGGAACGACACCGGGCCAGGTGCCGGGCCGGCGACGAAATGGCGCTTGTCGTCGAACACGCCGTAGTTTGGCAGCTCGTGCTTGGCGCGCACGGCCGTGATCTTCCCGCCATCGAGCAGAAAGGCCGCGTTGTGCAGCTTGCCCTCGTTCACCCACGGCCCGCCGACCACGAGCCCCGGCCCGCCATCCGCCGTCGCACCGGCGAGCCGCTCGATCCCCTCGCGGCACGCCGCGATGAAGGCCGGCTTCATCACGAGATCCTCGGGCGGATAACCGGCGATCGACAGCTCCGGCGTCAGCACCAGATCGGCGCCAAGCGCCGCGGCCCGGCTGCGCGCATCGAGGATTCTCGCGGCATTCGTCTCCAACGCGCCCTCGTGCATGTTGAGTTGCGCGAGCGCGATACGAAGCCTCTCGGTCATGGCCGGCACGCTATGGTCGGGCCAGGGGCACGTCAACGCGACCGCGCCGCACGCCGAGCGCCATCCCCGCCGTGACCAGGAACACGCCGAGGAGCGCGCCCAATCCAAGCGGTTCGTCCAGCACCGGCCAGGCCGCCAAGGCGGCCAGCGCCGGCACGACCGCCGTGAACAGCGAGACTGTCGTCGAGCCCAAGGCCACCAGCGCGCGGGTATAGAGCAGCGAGGCGAGCACCATCGCCACCAGGCCCTGGACGAATCCCTGGAACACCACCTCCTGCCACGGCGCCTCGGCGATCGCCGAGGGCAGCGCAAGCCACCAGACCGGCAGGTAGAGCGGCGCCGCACCCAACGCCACCGCCGCGGTCGCCTGGATCGCCGAGACGCGCCAGCGCTGCACCAGCACGATGAACACGGCGTAGCTGGAGGTGGCGATGACGAACAGGATGTCGCCGCGCCATGCCCCCGGGGTGGCGAAGAATTCCGAGCCCGCGAGCAGCGCGATGCCGGCCGCGACCACGAGCAGCGAGAGCACCCGCCGCGAGGTCGGCGCCTCGCCGAGCCAGGCCCAGGCGAGCACGGCGGTGACGAAGGGCAGTGCCCCGGGCAGCAGCACGGCCGCATGCGCCGCCGGCGCGAGCGCGAAGGCATTGTATGCGAACAGCGCGAAGCCGAGGCCCGCGGTCGCGCCCATCACCAGGACGCGCTGAAGCGGGATGTCGCGCAGCGCGCCGCGCAGCATCAGGGGCGACAGCGCGACCAGGGCCACGCCGAAGCGCAGCGCGGCGAGATCCCACGGCGTGAGCACGCCGCGCGCGCCGGCGCGGCTCGCCAGGATGAAGCCGGTCCAGACGAACAGGATGGCAATGGCGCAGGCGAAGCCGATGCGCTGCTCCAGGACAGGATCGCGGGAAGCGCCGAGCACGGTCGCGATCACGGGCGCGAGGCACCGTTCTTGCGGAACAGGAACTCCCGGCCGACCTTGACGCGCGACGTGCCGCCATAGGCGATCACATCCGCGGTGGCATAGGTCTCGCTCCAGGCCTCGGGCAGGTAGGAGCCGGTACCGACCACATCGAGCGGCGCCTTGGCATCCGCCATCACCCGGCATTTCTCGACCGAGAAGCCCGACGAGCCGACGATGCGCACCCGCGGGAACCCCGCCTCGTCCAGCGCCTCGCGCATGCGCCAGACCGCGGCGGCCGAGACCCCCGTGCCGACCAGCCACTTGAGTTCCGTCTCGCTGCGGTAGCGCCGGATCGCATGCGGCGCGTGACGCTCCAGCACCGCATAGGAGGATGGCGGGTCGAGCCCCTCCATGAACCGCCCGCCATGGGTATCGAGCCGGACCGCGAGCCGCCCGGCCGAGGCGAGATCGGGAAAGCGACGGGCCACCGCGATCGCGTCGGTCACCTCATGCCCGAAGTAATCGACCAGCACCGTCAGATCCTCGTCGGGGAAGGTCTCGCGGAACATCTCGGCGGCCCGCACGGTCGAGCCGGCATAGCCGATCAAGGCATGCGGCATGGTGCCACGGCCTCGGTTCTGGCCGAACCAGTGCGCGGTCGCATCGGTGGCGTTGCCGATGAAGCCTCTCGCGCCCTGGGCCTGCGCGGCGCGCGAGCCCACCGAGGCCGCATAGGCCATCATCTCCGCCATCTCGGTACCGGCGCAGTGGCGTGCGTCCATCGCCAGGAACGCCACCTGCGGCAGCTCCAGGCACATCGCCCAGGCGTTCCACGCCGCCACGCAAGGCGGGCCGAGCTTCTGCAGATAGAGCGTCTCGAGCTCCGCCAGTGCCGCGAACGAGCCGGAAATGTAGAGGATCGGGTCCCCCGCGCCGACCGTCGCACCCTCCTGGTGCATCACCTCGATCGTGATGTCGGTGCCGCGGACCGCCTGGAGCCAGTCGATCGCGAAGCGCGGCGCCGAGATCACCGGACGGCGCATGAACACCGCATAGGTGACCTCGACGTCGCCGAACCGCTCGACGATCGCGCGTGTGCGGCTGAAATAGCTGTCGGTGCGGCGCGCGATCTCCTCGGGCGGCGGCGAGGGCGGACCGGGCACGGCGCAGCTTGGGCTACTGTGCCGCGACCCGCCGCTGCTCGGCCGGCTGGCGTCGCGCCTTCAGTTCCGCCGCCACCAGGAAGGCGAGCTCGAGCGACTGCTCCGCGTTCAGCCTGGGGTCGCAGAAGGTGTGGTAGCGCGAGCCGAGCGAGGCCTCGGTCACCGCGCGCGAGCCGCCGAGGCACTCCGTCACGTCCTGTCCGGTCATCTCCACGTGCACGCCGCCGGCCCAGGTCCCTTCGGCCTCGTGCACGTCGAAGAAGCGCGTGACCTCGTTCAGGATCGCATCGAAGCTGCGCGTCTTGTAGTCGTTCGCCGCCTTCACCGTGTTGCCGTGCATCGGGTCGGTCAGCCACACCACCTTGCGGCCCTCACGCTTCACCGCGCGCACCAGGGGCGCGAGCTTGGTCTCGACCTTGTCCGCCCCCATCCGCGCGATCAGCGTCAGCCGCCCCGCCTCGTTCGTCGGGTTGAGCGCGTCGATCAGGCGCAGCAGGTCGTCGGGGTCGAGGCTCGGTCCGCACTTGAGCCCCAGCGGGTTCTTCACCCCGCGCAGGAACTCCACATGCGCATGGTCGTGCTGGCGCGTGCGGTCGCCGATCCAGAGCAGATGCGCCGAGGTGCAGTACCAGTCGCCCGAGGTCGAATCGACGCGCGTCATCGCCTGCTCGAACGGCAGGAGCAGCGCCTCGTGCGAGACATAGAAGTCGGTCTCGCGGATCTGCGGCGTGGTTTCGCTGGTCAGCCCGCAGGCCGCCATGAACGACAGCGTCTGGTCCAGCCGGTCGGCGAGGTCGCGGTAGCGCTCGGCCGCGGGGCTGCGCTCGACGAAGCCGAGATTCCAGCGATGCACCTCGTGCAGATCGGCATAACCGCCCTGGGCGAAGGCGCGCAGCAGGTTCAGCGTGGACGCGGCGTGAAAGTAGCCGCGCTCCATCCGCGTCGGGTCGGGCGTGCGCGCTTCGGCGGTGAACTCCGGGCCGTTGATGTTGTCGCCGCGGTAGGACGGCAGGGTGACGCCGTCCACCGTCTCGGTGTCCGAGCTCCGCGGCTTGGCGAACTGGCCCGCCATGCGGCCGAGCTTCACGACCGGCACCTGGCCGCCATAGGTCAGCACCACCGCCATCTGCAGCAGCACGCGGAAGCTGTCGCGGATGATGTTGGCGTTCAGGTCGTTGAAGCTCTCGGCGCAGTCCCCGCCCTGCAGGACGAAGGCGCGACCCTCCGCTGCGGCGGCCAGCGCCGCCTTGAGCCGGCGTGCCTCGCCTGCAAACACGAGCGGGGGAAATCGCCGCACCCGGTCCTCGACCGCGGCCAAGGCTGCCTGGTCCGGATAGACCGGCATCTGCTTGATCGGCTTGGCCCTCCAGGAATCGGGGGTCCAGGACGGGGACATGGCGGGTTCCTCGATGGTCTTCATTGCACTGCGGCGGAGTTTCCCACAGCCGGCGCGGGGACGCTACTCCGCCGCCTCGGCCAGGGGGTCGGGTCGCTTCTGGCGCATGGTGACGAACTCCTCGGCGGCCGAGGGATGCACGCCGATCGTGCGGTCGAAATCCTGCTTGGTGGCTCCCATCACCAGGGCGATCGCGATGCCCTGGATGATCTCGGGTGCATCCTCGCCCAGCATGTGCGCCCCCAGCACGCGCTGGGTCTCGCGGTCCACCACCAACTTCATCAGGGTCTTGCGGTCGCGGCCCGAGATCGTGTGGCGCAGCGGGCGGAAGCGGGCGAGGTAGACATCCACCGGTCCGCGCTTTGCCGCCGCCTCCTCCGACAGCCCCACCGTGCCGATCGGCGGGATGGTGAAGATCCCCGTCGGCACATTCTCGAGGCTGACGGTCCGAGGCTTGGCCCCGAACAGCGTGTCCGCCAGCGCATGGCCCTGGGCGGTCGCCACCGGGGTGAGGTTCAGCCGGTCGGTGACATCCCCGAGCGCGTGGATATGCGGCACCGAGGTCCGTCCGGCCTCGTCCACCGCGATCGCCCCACCCTCGGTGATCGCAACACCCGCCGCCTCCAGCCCGAGCCCGGCGACGTTGGGCTTCCGCCCGACCGCGGCGAACACCGCGTCCGCCTCCAGCATCCGCCTGTCCGTGGTGTGGACGATGAACCCGCGCCGCACCTTCTCGACCCGCACGGCGTCGGAGTCGAAACGCAGATCGATGCCTGCCGCGCGCATCTCCTCGGCCAGCGCCTCGCGGATGTCCTCGTCGAAGCCGCGCAGGAACAGCCGGCCGCGATAGAGCTGGTGCACCTTGGCGCCGAGGCCATGCAGGATCCCGGCGAACTCGCAGGCGATGTAGCCGCCGCCCAGCAGCACCACGCGTTCGGGCCGCCGCTTCAAGGTGAACAGGTCGTCGCTGACCAGGCAGTGCTCGGCCCCAGGGAAGGTGGGGCGGACGGGGGCGCCGCCGGTGGCGATGACGATGTGCTTCGCCGTGACGCGCTTGCCGTCCACCTCGACCGTATGGGGGCTGACCAGGCGGGCATGCGCCTCGAACACGGTCGCACCGGCCCCTTCCAGCAGCTTGCGGTAGATCCCGGCAAGCCGCGCGATCTCGGCGTTGCGGCGCTCGGCGAGCGCGGCCCAGTCATGGCCGCGCACCGCGATGTCCCAGCCGAAGCCGCGCGCATCCTCGGCGAGCGCGCCATACTCCGCCGCCTGCACCATCAGCTTCTTCGGCACACAGCCGACATTGACGCAGGTGCCGCCCCAGAACCGGGACTCCGCGACCGCCACGCGCGCGCCGTGGCCGGCCGAGATGCGGCCGCAGCGCACGCCCGCGCTGCCGCCGCCGATCACGAACAGGTCGAAATCCATCACGGTCTCCAAGCAGTGGGGGGACGACGGTCGTCCCCCCACACCCCCTCCATGACCACCGCACCCGCAGGAGGGGGCGGGTCGGCCCCGCTATAGGAGCCCTCCCTGTCTCGGCGCAACCGGCCCAGGAGCGGCCGCCTCCAGCGCCCCGGCCCCCGCCGCCGTCAGCACCGCGGCGATCGCGTCGAACTCCGCCGGCGGCCGCGTCGCATCCGCCGCATCCCCTCGCGGCACGTAGATCACTGTCTCATAGCGCGCCCGCGTCAGCAGCACGCGATAGGTGTTGCGGATGAAGGCGTGGTCCTTGCTGGCAATCTGCCACTTCGTCCCGGCGAAATGGCGTGCGCGCCATCCCCCACGGCCGTCGGGCAGGAAGTCGTTGCCCCACGCCAATCCCACCACATCCAACTCCAGCCCCTGACACGCATACTCGGTGGCGCAAACCTCCAACGCATCCGACCCGCGCACATCCGGCCAACGATTGAGGAACCATTCCGCCACCTCGTCCCCGCTGACCTCCGGCCCGAGCCCGTCCGCCCGCAGCCGCTTCGCCACCGACGACCGCACCAGCCCCGCCCGCCGCTCCCCGCGCGCGAGCATCCGCAGCGCCGCGCGCATCGCGCCGAGGTCCCGCGTCAGCAGGAACGGAACGCGCCCGGCCGCCTCCCCGATCGTGCGCGCCTCGGCGATCCGCCCGTCCAGCAGCGCATCCACCCATGCCGCCGCCGCGGCTTCGCGCACGCTGCGGATCGGCACCGCGAGGTCGAGATCGGGATCGATGGTCAGCCAGACCGGCACGCCGTCGGCAAGACGCTGCACCGGATCGACCGCCTCGATGGCGCGCGACGCGGCCACCGCCCTCCAATCCCCGCGCGCCGCGATCACGCGCCCCCACTCCGCGAGCCCCGCCTCTCCCGTGTTGATCTCCTGCCCATTGCCGATCAACGCCACCACCACCGCCCAGCCGGGCCGCCGCGCCATGATCTCCAGCGTGTGCGCGGGCTCGCTCATCGTCAGCCGGCCCGGACGCCGCTGCGTCCCCGCCCGCGCCTTCGCCTCGTCCCACGCACGCTGCGCCTCGTCGAACACGATCAGCCGCTCGGGCGGATAGCGTGATGGGTCCGCCGCATTGTCCTCCAGGAATCGATGCACGTTCTGCAACGCCGCGCGCACCCGCCGCCGCGCCTCGGCCGATCCGCACTCCTGCCGCGCGATCGCGTCCCGCGCCAAGGCCTCGCGCAGCACCGTCACCAGTGGCGCGTTGCCGGTGAGGAACGCCGCCCCTTCCTGCCGCGCAGGACCGAACACCGTGTTCAGCCCGCACAGCGTCTTGCCCGCGCCCGGGATGCCGGTGACGAACACCACCGTGCGCGCATCGTCGCGCCGCGCCGCCGCGACCGCGCGGTCGATCGCCGCCGTGGTGCGCGTGAGGTTGGCGACGTCCGCCCGCGCGGCCGCGATCTCGGTGACCCCGTTGCGCGCATAGAGCATCGTCGCCGCTTCGATGATCGTCGGCACAGGGCGGTAGGGCGCCGCGAGCCACGCGCCGCCATCCAACGGCACTGCCGGCGCTCGTACCGACTCCTGCACCCACGCGACGAACGCCGCCAGCGAGGCATGACTCGTGCGCATCGGCGGCACCACGCCATCCCACAGCAACGGCGGCTGACGCGGCAACGCTGCCTCCGCGTCGCCGTCCACCAGCACCGGCACGATCGGGTGGTCGCGGCTGCCCGCATGGAAGTCCCGCAGGTCGAGCGCGTAATCCTCCACCTGCGCCAGCGCTGCCGGCGACGCATCGCCGGCCTTGAACTCCAGCACCAGAATTGCGCGATCGGTCAGCACCACCGCATCGATGCGCTTCTCCAGCCGGATCAGGTCGTACTCCAGCGCGACGCTCCACTCCGGCCGCACCGCACGCCGCAGCGCCTCCACCAGCGCATGCCATGCCGCCTCCTGCTCGGCCGTCGCTGACAACCCTCGCGCCGCCTGCGCCGACGCCAACCTCCCGACCGTGTCGGCCGGATCGCGCGACAGCAACTCGGCGCCGGTGCAGGAGAACCAGGCTCTCATGAGTCACGCGGGGGCCAAGGGCCATTGGCCCTTGCCCCCGCACCCCCCATCCCATGAGGGCGCCGCTCCCGTTGGTCGCGCCGCGCGCCGATGATGCCTCCCGGCCACGTCGCAAGCAGGATCGAGCCCAGCATCAGCGCGAACCCGGCTCCATGCACCGGCGTGAAGGCCTCGCCCAGCACCAGCACCGCCAGCACCGCCGCCGTCGCCGGCAGGAACGCGCTGAACACGCCCGCGACACTCGCCGACGCACGCCGCAACCCGCCATACCACAGCAACAGACACAACACGCTCGCCGTCAGACTGTGGAACACGAGCAGCCCCGCGTGGAACGCGCTCGCCGCCCCTGGTGCGAGCCACGGCAACGACACCAGCGCGAACGGCAGCAATTGGGTCGCACTGAACACCTGCATCCAGAACGCCGCCGTGATCACGCCCACGCGGCCCGCGTTGCGCTTCGCCAGCAGCACATAGACCGCCTCGCCGATCACACCCGCGAACACCAGCGCATTGCCGAGCAGCGACCCCTCGCCGCCATCGCCCGCGCGTACCGCGTTGATCGCCGCCATCCCGACCCCGGCCAGCGCCGCCGCCGCCCAGCCGCGCCCGCCCAACCGCTCGCGCAGCCACACCGCCGAGCCCATCGCCACCACCGCGGGCAAGGTCGCCAGTACCAGCCCGCCCTCCAGCGCCGAGGTGAACCGCAACCCCGCCAGCAGCCCCGCGTTGTAGAGCGCCGTGCCGAACGCGGCCTGCCAGAACAGGTTGCCCATCACCGCGCGCGAGGGCAGCGACACCGGCCGCTCCACCAGCCGCATCAGCGGCCACAGCACCACGCACGCCAGCAGGCAGCGCAGGCACGCGATCAGCGGAATGGGCAGCGCCTCGGCGAGCAGTTTCGCCACCGGCACGTTGGCGCCGACCAGCATCATCGACGCGGCGAGCATGAGATAGGCGACGAGCATCAGGCGCCGACCCTCGCCCGCCCCGAGGCCGGGATCAATCCTGCGCCGCGACCTCGCGGTAGGGGCTCGCCTCCTCCGCGATCGCCTCGATCTGGCGCAGCACCGCCGGACGTTCCCGCGCCAGGAACGCGCCGACCGCCTCGCGCAGGCCCTCATGCGCGATCCAGTGTGCCGAATGGGTCGGCACCGGCAGATACCCGCGGCTCACCTTGTGCTGACCCTGCGCCCCGGCCTCGACGCGCGGGATGCCATGCGCGATCGCGAACGCGATCGCCTGGTAGTAGCAGAGCTCGAAATGCAGGAACGGCACCTCCCGCGCTGCCCCCCAGTTGCGGCCGTAGAGCGCGTCGCGGCCGAGCAGATTGAGCGCGCCGGCGACCGGCGTGCCGTCCGGTTCCTCGGCCCACATCAGCACCACGCGGTCGCCGAGACGCTCGCCCAGCAGCGGCCAGAACCGGCGCGTCAGGTACGCCTGCCCCCAGCGCTTGTCGACTGTTGCGAGATAGAAGCGGTGGAACACGTCCCAGTGCCGTGCGGTGATCTCGGCCCCGCGCAGCGGGCGGATGCAGAGACCCTCTGCGGCACGGGCGCGCTCCTTGCGGATCACCTTGCGCTTGCGGCTGGCGAGCGTGGCCAGGAAGTCGTCGAACGTGCCGTAGCCGTCATTCGACCAGTGGAACTGCATGCCGACCCGCTTCAGGAAGCCCTGGGCACCGAGCGCGTCCTGTTCATCGCCGGAGCAGAACGTGACGTGCACCGAGGAGACGTCCAGATCCTCGCCGGCGCGGACGAGCGCGGAGACGAGCGCGTCCCGGTGAACGGGTGTTCGGGCGAGCAGGCGCGGGCCGGGGACCGGGCTGAACGGCACGGCGCATTGCAGTTTCGGGTAGTAGCGGCCACCGGCCCGTTCGAACGCGTCGGCCCAGCCGTGATCGAACACGTATTCGCCGTAGGAGTGCGACTTCGCGTAGAGCGGTGCTGCGCCGACGATCGCGCCGGTGTCGTCGCGCAGGACCGCGTGCTGCGGCAGCCAGCCGGTGCGCGCCGAGGCCGAGCCGCTGTCCTCCAGCGCCGAGAGGAAGGCGTGGGAGACGAACGGGTTGTCGTCGCCTGCGCAGGCATCCCAGTCGCCGGAGGCGATGTCGGCGATCCGCGCGTGGAGGGAGAGCGAGGACATCAGCCCAGGATTTGGGAAACGCGCGGGCTTCCCCAAGACCCCTCGATGCAGATGCCCCCGCCCGACAGGGGAATCCGCAGCGGGGCCAATGGCCATGCCCCGCAGCCCATCCGACCAGCCCATCCCCGTGGCGCTTGGTGTGGGGCGCCCCCGCGTGTAGAAGCGAGGCCCAATGAACGCCCCCGCCAGAGCGGCCCTGCCCCCGCCCGTCCTGATCGAGACCACCGAGGCCCTCGCCGCGCTCTGCGCCCGACTCGCATCGGCCGAGTTCGTCACCGTCGATACCGAGTTCATGCGCGAACGCACCTACTGGCCCGAACTCTGCGTGGTGCAGATCGCGGGTCCCGAGGACGTCGCGGTGATCGACGCCCAGGCGCCGGGTCTCGACCTCGCGCCGCTCTACGCGCTGTTCGACAACACGGCCGTCACCAAGGTGTTCCACGCCGCGCGGCAGGACATCGAGATCTTCGTGCTGCGCACGGGCCGCGTGCCGAGCCCGCTGTTCGACACCCAGATCGCGGCGATGGTGGCCGGCTTCGGCGACCAGGTCGGCTACGACGCCCTGGTCGGCGCGCTCGCGGGCGCCTCGATCGACAAGGCGTTCCGCTTCAGCGACTGGTCGGCCCGGCCGCTCTCGGCGCAGCAGATCGCCTATGCCGCGGCCGACGTGACGCATCTGCGCAAGGTGTATGTGAAGCTGCGCGCGCGGCTGGAGCGCGAGGGCCGGCTCGAGTGGGTGGCGGAGGAGATGGCGGCGCTCGCCGATCCCGCGACCTATCGCGTCGATCCCGAGGAGGCCTGGATCAGGCTGAGGAGCCGCAGCGGCAATCGCCGCTTCCTCGCCGTGCTGCGCGCGGTCGCGGCCTGGCGGGAGCGCGAGGCGCAGCGCATCAACATCCCGCGCCAGCGCCTGGTGAAGGACGAGACGCTCCTGGAAATCGCCGCGCAGGCGCCGGGCGATGCGGCGCAGCTCGCCCGCGCGCGCGGCTTCCCGCGGTCCGTGGCCGAGGGCAAGGCGGGGGCGGCGTTGCTCGCCGCGATCGCCGAGGCCAAGGCGCTGCCCGAGAGCGCGCTGCCCGAGGCGCCGGAGCGCGGCAATGGCGCGCGGCCCAGCCCGGCGCTGGTGGCGTTGCTCAAGGTGCTGCTGGCGGCGAAGTGCGACGAGCACCACGTGGCGCAAAAGCTCGTCGCCTCGTCGGAGGACATCGATCGCCTGGCGGGCGAGGATTCACCCGACATCCCCGCGCTGCATGGCTGGCGGCGCCGTGTGTTCGGCGAGGACGCACTCGCCTTGAAGGCCGGCCGCGTCGCGCTTGCGGCGCAGGGCCGGCGGATCAGGCTGGTGCCGCTCGGGTAGTGCCGGGTGTTTGGGGGACGAGCGTCGTCCCTCACCCGCTCATCGGCGCGCCGTCAGCGCGCGGCCTGCCCGGCGGGTTGTCCCGGCTGCGCCCCGGTCTTCAGCGGCGTGAACAGGGCGCGGATGATGAAGTCGAAGAAGGTGAAAACGAGTTCGACCGCATAGCCCGCCAGCAGCGCCAACGCCGACAGCCCGAGGGCCTTGATCGGCAGCCCGTCCCCGGCCAGCGCTGCGCCATCGGGACCGAAGAACAGGCCGATCACGCCGCCGAGGATCGTGCCCAGGGCCAGCCGGATGATCGCCTGGCGCACCTCGGTGGCATCGAGTTCCGCCGCCTGCACCTTCTGCATCAGCCGGCGGAACACGAAGGCGGCCGCGCCGATGAAGCCATAGAGTGGCAGCAGCATCGCGGCGATATCGTCCACGCGCGCCGAGACCGCCCGCTCGCTCACGGCCAGCACGCGCTCCGGCTCCGCCGCGCCGATCTGCGTCTGCGGGGTGACGCGCGGGCGGATGCCGAAGAACAGCCGGTCCACCCAGCGGTTCCAGTCGAGGATCTGCGCCTCGTTGATCTGCAACTGGCGCAGCCGGTCGTTGTAGCGGTCGCACACGCCGACATGGTCGGGGTCGCGGAACGCGATCACCTCCACGGGGGTGGAGCCTGCACGCACCAGCACCGGTACCCGTGCGTCGCAGGGGCGCACGCGCAGGTCGCGCGTCGCCTCCCCGACGATCGCATCCGGGAACGCAACGCCGAGGGCGGGCGCGGCGAGCCGGGCGATCATCTCGGCGGTGTTGTCGAGATCGGCGCGGATCGCCCGGTTGTCGGCGACCGTCGAGCGGCCGTTCAGGGCCGCGGCCGAGAGCATGATGGTGTAGGTGAGCGCCACAAGCGCGACGACCGCGATCGCGCGCATGGTCCAGCGGGTGGACGTCATCGCGCGGGCATCGTCGCGGAACATCGCCGCGGTGCCGTTCTCCTCGTCGAGCCGGCGCTTGCCGGTATAGAACGCGGTCAGGCGGAACGTGTCGGCGGTGGCCGGCCAGGACGCCGTGTTGAGGAGGTCGCGCGCGCGGATCAGATCGGCGAGCAGATCGGTTCGCCGTGCGATCGTCTCGGGCGGTGTCGCCATGATCTCCGCACAGCGATGCGTGAAGGCCGCCGCACTCGCCAGCAGCGGATCCTCCTTCGCGGCCGCGCGCTCGACGATCTGGGCAAGCGTCTTGTCGCTGCGCGCCGAGAGCGTGTTGAGCAGGGTTTCGAGATCATCGACCGCGCGCCGGACCATCGCCAGCAGCGCCGGGGGCACGGACTCCTCGCGCGTCGGGGTGCGGGCGGTCTGGTCATCAGGCATGACACGTCTCCGCGGACCGGATCGGTCCTGCCGACAACCTTACGCCTGCATGCAATCAGATGCGAGTGCGGAACCTCACACCAGCGCAACCGGCGCGTGGCATGGCACCGGCGCCCGTGGGCTTCGCCGAGCGCCCCGCCATGCCTGGGATGAAGGCTGGTCAGCCAACCGGCAAGACTGCCCCAGGAAGCGTCGCACCGTGCGCGGCACTATCGGCAGCGCGCCGGTCGCGGCGGAGTACCGGCTCGCCGACGGCGTGCTTCACCTCCATGACGAGGTCTCGCCGGTGGTGCTCGCGCTCGCGCTGTGCGCGCTGCCCGAGGTGATCGACCTGCTCGCCCGCGACGGCGCGATCGCCGAGAAGGCGGCGCTGCCCGCCGTCGCGGCACTCGCGGGCGGGCTCACGGGGCTCGTGCTTGTGATCCAATGGCCGCTGATGCTGCGCATCCGGTCGGGACTGCTCTTGCCGTGATGCGCGCACGGGCCGGCCACCCCGCCTGACCGCCGTGCGGACGGCTCAGGCTGCGGCTTCCTCCGGCGCGATCTCGGTCGCGGGCTCGCGGCCCAACGCCTCGGCCAGCCGCTCCAGCCTGCGCCAGACGCTCTCCCCGGCGAACACCCCGCCCGAGCGCGCGAGCCTCAGCACCAGGCGCTGCTGCTCCAGCCGCAGCGAGGTGAGGCCGAGCAGCGTCGCCGTGCCGCCCGAGAGCGTGAAGGCGAGCCTGAGCGCCGCCCCCAAGGTCTCGGCGCGCTTGGCCGAGGCGACGTCGAGCAGCGTGCGCGCCGGTTGCAGCCATGGGGCGAGCGGATGCGCCTCGTGCCGCATCGCCAGCGTCAGCGCGAGGAAGGCGCGCGCGTGATGGTCGAGGCCGATGCCGGGCTGGCGCATCAGGCGCAGGAAGGCCTGCTCGGCCTTGTAGTCGGGGTGCTCGTGCGCGCCGATGTCGCCGACCCAGCAGGCGGTCTCGCGGAGCCGGGCGAGCGCCGGGGTCTCGTCAGGGAACAACGGCGCGGTCCAGCCGATCAGCGCCGGCGGCAGGTCCTCGCTGCGGCTGAAGCGGCGGCAGAGGTCCTGGCCCGCGGCGATCACCGGATCCTCGGCGCGCACCGCCGGGGGCAGATGCCGCGCATACCAGCCCTCGCGCAGCCCGCTCGCGCTGAACACCACGCGCCGCGCCTGGGTGGCGCGCAGCAGCCGGCGCAGCAGCACCGCCGCGAAGGGCAGCGTCTCCAGGCGCTTGCGCGAAACGCCCTGAATCCGTTCCAGCGTCTTCCTGGAGAGATTGGTGATCACGCCGGTGAGGTCGCGCGCCTCCTCGCGCGCCAGCGTGTAGTGATGCACGACCTGGAGCGGATAGCCGGTCTGGCCGATATGGATGCGCGCCAGCGCGCGCCACGCCCCGCCGACGAGATAGAGATCGCTCCCGGCCGCCTCGCCGAGCCAGGGCACCGTGCGCAGCGCCTCGTCGGCGATCGCGCGCGCGCGCAGGACGTCGCCGCCCGATTGCTCGGCAAGCCGGATCACGCCGAGCCTGAGCGTGGCCGAGGCGGCAACCACCCCCTCGGCGATCCGCACGACTTCGAGACTTCCGCCGCCGAGATCGCCCAGCACGCCCGCCGCATCGGGAATACCGCAGAGCACGCCCTCGGCCGAGATCCGCGCCTCCTCGTCGCCGTCGAGCACGCGGATCGGCAGCGCGGGAAAACGGCGGCGCAGCATCTCCACGAAGGCAGGGCCGTTCAGCGCATCGCGCACCGCCGCGGTCGCCAGCACCTCGACCGGATCGGCGCGCATCGCCGCCGCGACCACCGCGTAGCGTTCGAGGACGGTGATGCAGTCGCCGATCGCCTCCTCGTTCAGCCGCCCGCTCGCCTGCAGGCCCCGGCCGAGGCCGAGGATCGACTTCTCGTTGAACACCACCTGCGGGTTGCGCGTCAGGCCCTCGAACACGACGAGCCGCACCGAGTTCGAGCCGAGATCGACCACGCCCAGCCGGCGCGGCATCGCAACGGTCTCGCTGAGCGGGCGCGGCAGGGCCATCAGTCGTGCGCGACCCGGTCCTGCCGCTCGCGCGGCGCGGGCCCGGCCGCCACCGCGCCAGGCCCGTGCAGCGCGCTGCCGCGGCCCGACAGCGACGGGTTGGTCATGAAGTACTCATGCGCCGAGACGGCACCTTCGCTCACCGCGGCGCGCCGGTAGTTGCCGTCCGCATCCAGCCGCCATGACTGGGCCTCGTCCTTCAGGTTCACCACCATGATCTGGTCGAGGATCTGCGCGTGCACGGTTTCGTTGAAGATGGGCACCATCACCTCGACGCGCCAGTCCATGTTGCGCGCCATCCAGTCCGCCGAGGAGATGAACACCTTGGCCTCGCGCGAGGGCATGGGATGACCGTTGCCGAAGCAGAAGATGCGCCCGTGTTCGAGGAAGCGGCCGACGATCGACTTCACCCTGATCGTCTCCGAGAGGCCCGGCACGCCGGGACGCAGGCAGCAGATGCCGCGGCAGACGATCTCGATCGTCACCCCGTCGGCCGAGGCGCGGTAGAGCGCATCGATCAACTCGCCATCCACCAGTGAGTTCATCTTCAGCCAGATCGTCGCCGGCCTTCCGGCGCGCGCATGCGCGGCCTCGGCCTCGATCAGCCCAATCAGGTCGCGCCGCAGCGTAATGGGCGCGAAGGAGATCGCATCCATGGTCTCGGGCCGGGCATAGCCGGTCATGTAGTTGAACACGCGTGCGGCATCGCGCGTCAGCCGCGGTTCGCAGGTGAAGAACGAAAGATCGGTGTACACGCGCGCCGTGTAGGGGTGGTAGTTGCCGGTGCCGTAATGGACATAGCTGCGCAGCGCGCCGCCCTCGCGCCGCACCACCAGGCTGATCTTGGCGTGGATCTTCAGCTCGACAAAGCCGTAGACCACCTGCACCCCGGCCGCCTCCATCTCCCGCGCCCAGCGGATGTTCTGCTCCTCGTCGAAGCGCGCCTTCAGCTCCACCATCGCGGTGACCGACTTGCCGTTCTCGGCCGCCTCGATCAGCGCGCGCACGATCGGGGAGTCGCGGCTGGTGCGATAGAGCGTCTGCTTGATCGCCACCACGTTCGGATCGCGCGCGGCCTGGCGCAGGAACTGCACGACGACGTCGAAGGACTCGTAGGGGTGGTGGACGACGATGTCCTTGTGACGGATCGCGGCGAAGCAGTCGCCGCCGAAATCGCGGATGCGCTCGGGGAAGCGCGCGCTGAACGGCGTGAAGAGCAGGTCGGGCCGGTCATCGACGATGATCTGCTTCAGATCGCCGATACCGAGGATGCCGTCGATCACGAACATCTCGGCACGCTGGGCATCGAGTTCGTCGGCGACGAACTCCAGCAGATCGGCCGGCATCGCCTTGTTCACCGACAGCCGGATCACGTTGCCGCGGCGGCGTCGCTTTAGCGCCGTCTCGTAGGAACGGACGAGATCCTCCGCCTCTTCCTCGAACTCCACGTCGCTGTCGCGGATCAGCCGGAAACAGCCCTTGCCGGCGAGCGCGAAGCCCGGGAACAGCCGGGCCAGGAAAAGCCCGATCACGTCCTCGAGCAGCAGGAAACGGATGCCCGGCCCCTCCGGCAGGCGCACGAAGCGGTCGAGCTGGGCCGGAATCGGCAGCAAGGCCCGCATCACCGTGCCGTCCTCGTCCTGCTGCAGCTTCAGCACCATCACCAGGCCCATCGAGGGGATGAACGGGAACGGGTGCGCGGGATCGATCGCGAGCGGGGTGAGCACCGGGAAGATCCGGTCCATGAACCACTGATCGAGCCAGGCGCGGTCGGCCTCGGTCAGCTCCTCGGGCTCGATCACGGCGAGGCCCTGCGTGCGCAGGACGTCGCGCAGGTCGCGCCAGACCCGCTGCTGCTCGGCCATCAGCTCCTGCGCCTTGAGGTGGATGGCGGCGAGCTGCTGGCCGGGCGTCAGCCCGTCCTGGCTGGTGACGGTGAGCCCGGCGGCCGCCTGCCCCATCAGCCCGGCGACGCGCACGGAGTAGAACTCGTCGAGGTTGGTGGCCGAGATCGAGATGAACCGCACCCGCTCCAGCAGGGGATGGCGGGGATTGTCGGCCTCCTCGAGCACGCGCGTGTTGAAGGCGAGCCACGACAGCTCGCGGTTGATGAAGCGCTCGGGATCGCCCGGCCCGATCGTGCGGGCCGGTGTGCCGGCGACGGCCTCCTCGCGGACCGCGTCGCGCAGTTCGTTCATGCCGCTCTCCTCCAGGCGCGACCCACCATACAGGAGCCCCGGGGGCCGGCGGGAGGGTTCGCTCCGCTACGACCCGGGATTGTCATCCGCGGCGACCAGCCGGGCCGCGAGGGCCCGGGTGATCCGCCGCCCGGCGGCGAGCGCGGCGCGATCGAGGGCCGCGGCCGCCTGCTGCATGGCCGCGAAGGTGCGCGGCAGGCGGGAAACCAGATAGGCGACGACCTCCGGCTCGACCGCGAGCTGTCGGTCGGCCAGTGCCTTGGTGAGCACCGCAGCGAGCACCCTCTCGTCCGGCGCCGCGATCGCCACCGCGCCCGAGGCGGCGAGCCGGGAGCGCAGATCGGGCAGCACGACCGGCCAGCGCGCCGGCGCGGCACGGCCGGTCAGCAGGGCCGTACCGCCCGCCTCGGCGAGCAGGTTCAGCAGGTGGAACAGCGTCCGCTCCGCCTCCGGGTTCCCGGCCGCCCGGTCGGCGTCCTCGATCGCGGCATGGCGCGCGGGGCCGAGCAGCGTCGGCGCCTCCGCGCGCGCGAGCGCCGCGCCGGGCAGACGCGCAGCACCGCTGCGCGTCGCCCAGATCGCCGCGAGGTGGCTCTTGCCCGACCCCTCCGGCCCCCAGAGCCCGAGCCGGCCGGACGGCCAGTCCGGCCAGCGCGCAATCCAGGCGCGCGCCTCGTCCGAGCAGGCGCCCGGGACGAAATCGGCCTCCGCGTAGGAGACCGAAGGGGGAAAGGCGAAGGCGAGCTGGCCGGACCCGGTCACGGGCCGCCTTCGTCGAGATAGAGCGGGCTCGCGCGGTAGCGCTTCAGCCAGTAGCGCGCCACCACGCCGATCGCGGCGGCGATCGGCACGGCGAGCAGCACGCCGATGAAGCCGAGCACCGCGCCACCGGCGAACAGCGCGAACAGGATCCAGACCGCGTGCAGCTCGACGCGCTCGCCGAGCAGGCGCGGATAGATCACGTAGCCCTCGATGATGTTGCCGAACACGAAGATGCCGGCGATCAGCGCGACATCGCGCCAGTCGGTGAACTGGGCCATCGCCATGCCGACGCTGATGACGAAGCCGGTCAGGGTGCCGACATAGGGGATGAACGAGATCAGCCCTGCCGTCAGCCCGACGATCAGGCCGAGCTGGAGCCCGGCGGCGGTGAGCGCGACGGCGTAGAACACGGCGAAGATCAGGCAGACCAGCGCCTGGCCGCGCACCCAGGCCGAGAGGATGCGGTCGATCTCCCGCGCGATCTCGCGAACGGTGCTGACGTAGCGGCGCGGCACCCAGGAATCGACGCTCGTTACCATCTTCGGCCAGTCGCGCAGCAGGTAGAACGCGACGATCGGCGTCACGACCACGACCATCAGCACGTTGAAGAGCTGCACGCCCCCGCCCACCACCGAGGCGATCGCCCCGGTCACCCAGGCCAGCATCGTGTTCACCTGGTTGAGCGCGAGCTGGCGCAGGCGCTGATCGACGAATTCGGGGCCGAGCCGCTCCTCCAGCCAGAGCAGCGATTCCTGGATGAGTTCGCTGACCGCGCGGATGTACTGCGGCACGAGCGAGATCAGGATCGTGAGCTGGGCGAGGATCAGCGGGTAGAGCAGCAGGAAGAAGGCGACGATCAGCGCCAGCATCGCCACCACCAGCAGCACCGCGGCGAGGCTGCGCGGCGCGCCGATCGCCTCCAGCCGGTCGGCCAGCGGATCGAGCAGATAGGCGATCAGCGCGCCGAGCACGAAGGGCAGCAGGATCGAGGCGAACAGGTGCAGCGCGAGCGCGAAGCCGGCAAGCGCGCCCAGGATCAGGAACAGCCGCTGGCGGCGGCCGTTGCCGTTCGCGGCGGGTGCGGCCTCGCTCATCCGCTCGCCCCGCCGCCCCGCACCCAGCGCGCGACATAGGCCGCGCCCGAGGCGAAGGTCGTCGCCGCGGTGATCCACAGCAGCGCGGCGACGACGCCGGACGCGGGCACGCCATAGGCGGCATTCAGCAGCACCGCGGCGGCGAGCAGGATCTGCATCGCGGTATTCGCCTTGCTGACGAACAGCGGCCGGATCGCCGGCTCCTGGCCGAGAACATAGAGCGTCAGCACGCCGCCGACGATCAGCACGTCGCGGAACACCACGAGGATGACGAGCCAGGAGGGCAGGAACCCGGTG
Organism: Elioraea tepidiphila DSM 17972; assembly: GCF_000378465.1. Lineage (GTDB taxonomy): Bacteria > Pseudomonadota > Alphaproteobacteria > Acetobacterales > Acetobacteraceae > Elioraea > Elioraea tepidiphila. The sequence goes on along the minus strand of NZ_KB899930.1, from coordinate 36,526 downwards.
GCGCCGAGGGTGACATAGACGCTGACCAGCAAGGCCTTGTCGGCGACCGGGTCGAGCACGGCGCCGACCTGGCTGCGCGCATCGAAGCGCTTGGCGATGAAGCCGTCGACCGCATCGGAGATGCCGGCGGCGACGAACAGCCAGAACGCCAGATCCATCTCGCGCTGGAGGATGAGCCAGACCGCCAGCGGCACGGCGAACAGGCGCGCCAGCGTGATGAGATTGGGCAGGGTGATCATCGCGTCCCGATCGTCCGGACCGGGCAGGGCCGTCTGCATGTCAGTCCGCGCGGCGCGAGAGGCGCCAGCCTTCGGGCTCGCGCGCGAGCACGAGGCCGGACGCGGCGAGCGAGGCGACGGCGCGCTCGGGGCCTGCGGTGAGCGTCAGGCCGAGCCTTGCGGCATTGGCCGAAAGTCCGCGCAGCTCGACGGCCGATACGGCGGGACTGGCGGCGAGACGGCGGCGGATCTCGGTCCACTCGGCGAGCGAGGCGAACACCGCGACCGCCTCGATCTGCGCCGGCCCCGCGCCGCCGCGCGCCAGCAGCGCGCGCACCTGGGCAGGACGGAAGATCACGGTCATCGCCGCGCTGTAGCGCGTGGTGGTGACGTGCTCGCGGTCGATCTCGAAGCTCTCGACCAGGCGGTCGAGCTCGCTGTCGGGCAGATCGGCGAGCCGCGCCACCTGGTCCGGCGCCTCGGCCTCGAGCAGGCGCCGCCAGGCGAGGCGGAAGCCCTCGCGATGGGCGATCTCGCGCGCGGCCATCGGGCTCGGCCCGCTGGCCTCGACGGGAATGTCGCGGATGACGAAGCCGCCCTGCGCCACCGCCGGCCGGCCGCCCAGGGGCACGCCGAGCAGGGCCGCGAAAACCCCGATTGCCGCACCCCGCCGCAGGCGGTCTATTCTCGCCACCTCTCCCCCCAGACGTGTTGCCGCGCAGTCCCGGCACGGGCACGCGGCAGGGGTTCCCTTAGCCGATCGGAGGCCGCCATACCAAGCCTGAGCTATCGCGACGCCGGGGTGGACATCGACGCCGGCGACGCGCTGGTCGAGCGGATCAAGCCGCTCGCCCGCGCCACCGCCCGGGCCGGCGTCATGGGCGGCATCGGCGGCTTCGGCGCGCTGTTCGACCTGCGCGCCGCCGGCTACGCCGATCCGGTGCTGGTCGCGAGCACCGACGGGGTCGGCACCAAGCTGCGCATCGCGATCGAGACCGGGCACCACGAGACGGTCGGCATCGATCTCGTCGCGATGTGCGTGAACGACCTGGTGGTGCAGGGCGCGGAGCCGCTGTTCTTCCTCGACTACTTCGCCACCGGCAGGCTGGAGGTGGACGAGGCGGCGCATGTGATCGCCGGCATCGCCGAGGGCTGCCGGATCGCCGGCTGCGCGCTGATCGGCGGCGAGACCGCCGAGATGCCGGGCATGTATCGCGGCGGCGACTACGATCTCGCGGGTTTCGCGGTCGGCGCGGCCGAGCGCGGGCGGCTGTTGCCGCGCGACGATGTGGGCGCCGGCGACGTGCTGCTGGGCCTCGCCTCGACGGGCGTGCATTCGAACGGATTCTCGCTGGTGCGGCGGATCGCCGGCGGCGACGCGGCGCGCTGGCAGGCGCCCTGCCCCTGGCAGGCGGGGGCGCGGCTCGGCGAGGCGCTGCTCGCGCCGACGCGGATCTATGTGGCGAGCCTGCTCGCGCTGCACCGGGCCGGGCTGCTCAAGGCGGCGGCGCACATCACGGGCGGCGGCCTGCCGGGCAACCTGCCGCGCGCGCTGCCCGCGGGCATCGAGGCGGCACTTGACGCGTCGTCCTGGCCCGTGCCGCCGGTGTTCGCCTGGCTCGCGCGGCAGGGCGGCGTCGCGCCGGAGGAGATGCTGCGGGTGTTCAACTGCGGCATCGGCATGGTGGCGGTGGTGGCAGCCGCGCGGGCGGACGAGGCCGAGACGATCCTGCGCGAGGCCGGCGAGACCGTGCACCGGATCGGCGTGCTGCGCGCGGGTGCGGGCGCGGCGCGCGTGACCATCGCGCTGCCCGAGGGCTGGCCGGGATGAAGCGCCGCGTCGCGGTGCTGATCTCGGGCCGCGGCAGCAACCTCCGCGCCCTGCTCGCCGCAGCCGCCGATCCCGGCTATCCGGCCGAGATCGTGCTGGTGCTGTCGAACGTGGCCGGCGCGCCGGGGCTCGCGGCGGCGGAGGCCGCCGGCGTGCCGACCGCGCTGGTCGAGCACCGCCGCTTCGGCCGCGACCGGGCGGCGCACGAGGCGGCGGTGCAGGCGGCGCTGCACGGTGCGGGTGCGGAACTCGTCTGCCTCGCCGGGTATATGCGCGTGCTCACCCCCTATCTGGTCGGGCTGTGGCAGGGGCGGATGCTGAACATCCACCCGAGCCTGCTGCCCGCCTTTCCGGGCCTCAACACGCACGCGCGCGCGCTGGCCGCCGGGGTGACGCTGCATGGCTGCACGGTGCATCTCGTCACCGAGGGCACCGACGAGGGGCCGATCCTCGCCCAGGCGGCCGTGCCGGTGCTGCCGGGGGACGATGCGGACGCGCTGGCTGCGCGTGTGCTCGCGGCCGAGCACGTGCTCTACCCCGCCGCCCTCGCCTCCTTCATCCGGGGCGGCGGCCGGCCGGCGCCGCGCGAGGCCGTGCTGTTCAACCCCTTGCCGGGCGCGCCGGGCTGCGACTAGAAGGCGGAGACGACAGCGAGGGGCGACGATGGCGCAGCACGGCGGGGCGGTGATGGCGGATGATCCGAAGCAGGCGGAGTTCCTCAAGTCGCGCCAGCGCGTCTACGGCAACTTCATCACCTTCACGGTGTGGTCGATCGCCGGGATCGTGCTGCTGCTGATCCTGATGGCGATCTTCCTGGTCTGATCGCCCGCATCGCGCGGCTCAGCCGCGCAGGTGACACGAGACCCAGTGGCCCGGCCGCGCCTCGCGCAGCTCGGGCACCTCAACCGAGCAGAGATCCTGCTTCGCGATCGGGCAGCGCGTGTGGAAATGGCAGCCTGAAGGCGGGTTGAGCGGGCTCGGCACATCGCCCTGAAGACGGATGCGCGTGCGCTTGAGCGTCGGATCCGGGATCGGCACCGCGGAGAGCAGCGCCTCGGTGTAGGGATGCAGCGGCGTGGTGTAGAGCTCGCGCGAGGAGGCGAGCTCGACGATCCGCCCCAGATACATCACCGCCACGCGGTCGCTGATGTGCTCCACCACCGAGAGGTCGTGCGCGATGAACAGGTAGGTGAGGCCGAACTTCTCCTGGAGGTCCTCCAGCAGGTTCACCACCTGGGCCTGGATCGAGACGTCGAGCGCGGAGACCGGCTCGTCGCAGACGACCAGCTTGGGCGAGACCGCGAGCGCGCGCGCGATGCCGATGCGCTGGCGCTGCCCGCCCGAGAACTCGTGCGGGAAGCGGCGCATGTGATCCGCGTTCAGGCCCACGGTCTCGAGCAGCTCGGCGACCCGGTCCTCGATCTCGCGCCCGCGCGCGAGCTGATGGATCACCAGCGCCTCGCCGATGATCGCGCCCACGGTCATGCGCGGATTGAGCGACGCGAAGGGGTCCTGGAAGATGATCTGCATGTCCCGCCGGAGCGCGCCGAGCGCCTTGCGGTCCATCGCGGTGACGTCCCTCCCCTCGAACCAGACCTCGCCCGCGGTCGGTTCGATCAGGCGCAGGATGCAGCGCCCGGTGGTGGACTTGCCGCAGCCCGATTCGCCGACCACGCCGAGCGTCTCGCCGGGGGCGAGGTCGAAGGTCACGCCCGAGACCGCATGCACCTCGTCGATCGTGCGGCGCAGGATGCCGCCCTTCACGGGGAAGCGCTTGACGAGGTCCTTCACCCGCAGGAGGGGGCCGGGGCGGGGCGAGGAGGCGGGCACGGTCACAGCACGCACGCCACTTTGTGGCCGGGGGCGACCTCGCGCAGCGGCGGCTCGGCCTCGGTGCATTGCGCCATGGCATAGCGGCAGCGCGCGGCGAAGCGGCAGCCGGGCGGCGGATTGAGGAGCGAGGGCACCGTGCCGGGGATCGCCTCCAGCCGCTCCTTCTTGACCGCCGCGAGGTCGAGGCGCGGGATCGAGCGGATCAGGCCCTGGGTGTAGGGATGGCGCGGGTTGCCGAACAGCTCGATCACCGGCGCCTCCTCCACCACCTTGCCGGCGTACATCACGACGACGCGCTGCGCGGTCTCCGCCACGACCCCCATGGCGTGGGTGATCAGCATCACCGCCATCCCCAGCCGGTCCTTCATCTCGTTCAGGAGGTCGAGGATCTGCGCCTGGATGGTGACGTCGAGCGCGGTCGTCGGCTCGTCGGCGATCAGCAGCTTCGGCCCGCAGGCGAGCGCCATCGCGATCATCACGCGCTGGCGCATGCCGCCCGAGAACTGGTGCGGATAGTCGTGCACCCGCCGCTGCGGGTTCGGGATGTGCACGAGCTTCAGCATCTCGACCGCGCGTTCGATCGCCGCGCGCTTGGAGAGCCCCTCGTGCAGGCGCAGGCTCTCGGCGATCTGTTCGCCGACCGTATAGACCGGGTTGAGCGAGGTCATCGGCTCCTGGAAGACGATGCCGATCTCCTTCGCCCGGATCGCGCGCATCCCCTCGGCATCGAGCGGGACGAGATCGCGCCCCTGCCAGCGGATCTGCCCGGCGACGATCTTGCCGGGCGGCATGGCGATCAGCTTCATCACCGTCATCGCGGTGACGGTCTTGCCGCAGCCGGATTCGCCGACCACGCACACGGTCTCGCCCCGGCCGATGCCGATATCGACGCCATCGACCGCGCGCACCCAGCCGTCATCGGTGCGGAAATGCACCTTCAGCCCGTCGATCTCGAGCAGCCGCGAGTCCCCGCCGTTCGTGTGCTTCACACGACTCTCCGCGGATCGAGCGCGTCGCGCAGCCCGTCGCCGACGAAGTTGATGGTCAGCACGGTGAGGAAGATCGCGAGCCCCGGGAACAGCGCCCAGTGCGGCGCGAAGTCGAGATTGTCCTTGGCGTCGAACAGCAGCCGGCCCCAGGTGGGGATGTCGGGCGGGAAGCCGAGGCCGAGGAAGGAGAGGGTCGATTCGGCGATGATCGCGGCGGCGATGTCGATCGTGGCGGCGACGATCACCGGGCCGAGCGCATTCGGGAGGATGTGGCGCACCACCAGCCGCGGCGTCGAGGCGCCGAGGGCGCGGGCGGCCTCGACGAACTCCTTCTCGCGCAGGGAGAAGAACTGCGCGCGCACCAGCCGCGCGACCGGCATCCAGCGGAACCCGCCGATCACCGAGACGATCAGGATGAATACGCCGAGCTCGGCGCCGACCAGGCTGCGCAGCGTGTCGCGGAACAGGTAGATCACGAGCAGCAGCAGCGGCAGTTCGGGCAGCGAGAGGAACAGGTCGGTCAGCCACATCAGGAAGGCATCGACGCGCCCCGAGGCGATGCCGGCGACCGAGCCCACCAATGTGCCGAGCAGCACCGCGACCAGCATGGCCGCGAAGCCGACCGCGAGCGAGATCCGCCCGCCATAGAGCATGCGCGCGAGCAGATCCTGGCCGAGATCGTCGGTGCCGAGCGGGTGCGCCCAGGACGGGCCCTCGAGCCGGACGCTGAAGTCGATCTCGTCGATCGGCACGCGCCAGACGAGCGGGCCCAGCAGGACGGCAAGGATGATCACCGACAGCACGACGGCGCTGGCCACCGCGAGCCGGTGCTTGCGGAAGCGCCGCCACGCCTCGCCCCAGGGCGAGACGCGCTTGCGCGGCACGGTGCCCGCCGGGGGTGCGCTAGCGGTAGCTGATGCGAGGGTCGAGCCAGCCATAGATCACGTCGGCGAGCAGGTTGAAGAACACGACGAGGCAGGCGAACACGAAGGTCACGGCCATGATCACCGGCGTGTCGTTGGACAGGATCGCAGTGATCAGCAGCGAGCCGATGCCGGGCACGCGGAAGATCTGTTCCGTGACGATCGCGCCGCCGAACACCACCGGCATCTGCAGCGCGACCAGCGTCACCACCGGGATCAGCGCGTTGCGCACCACGTGCTTGGTGATGACGGTGCGCTCGGGCAGGCCCTTGGAGCGCGCGGTGGTCACGTAGTCGAGCCGGATCACATCGAGCACGGCGGAGCGGACAAAGCGCGTCCAGGCCGCGCCCTGGAACAGGCCGAGCACCATCACCGGCATGATCGTCTGCTTCACCTGCTCCCAGAACCAGCGCCAGCCGGTCGCCTCGATCTGCGTGCGGTACACGAACGGCAGCCAGTCGAGATAGATCGAGAAGAACAGGATGAACAGCAGCCCGGTGAAGAAGGTCGGCAGCGAGAAGCCGATGAAGGCGAGGGTATTGGCGATCTTGTCGAACAGCGAATAGGGTCGCGTGGCCGCCAGCACGCCCACCGGCAGGGCGATCAGCAGCGCGACCACCTGGGAGGTGCCGATGACGATGAGCGTGGTCGGCAGGCGCTGGAGGATCAGCTGGTCGACGTTGATGCGGCTGACGAACGAATAGCCCCATTCGCCGCGCAGCATCGAAGTCAGCCAGGCGATGTAGCGGACATGGATCGGGTCATCGAGCCCGAGGCTCGCCCGCAATTGCAGGCGCACTTCGGGCGGGATGGCGGGGTTGGTCGCCAGTTCCTCGAACGGATCGCCCGGCGCGAGCGCCAGCACCGTGAAGAGGATCACGCTGATCCCGAGCAGGCTCGGGATCGCGATCAGCAGGCGACGGATGACGTACTGCGTCACGCGCCGGGCGCGGGCCGCATCAGGTCTCGCGGTACCAGTCGCGCAGCAGCCACATCGTCGTGTCCCAGCCGCTCAGCACCGGCCGGAGGTTGTTCAGGCTGGCGCTGACCAGCGGGCGCTGCACGATCGGGATGACGTGGTTCGAGCCGACGATCAGGTCGTTCATGCGGATGAACAGCGCCGCCCGCTTCACCGGATCGAGCTCGCCCTCCGCCGCGCGATAGGCACGGTCGTACTCGTCGTTGCGCCAGCGGACGATGTTGCGCCCCTGCCAGGAGTTCGCCTTCTGTGACACCTCCCACGACACGTACTGGTTCATGAACCGCTGCGGATCGGCCTGCGGCATCGTCGTCGTGTACATCTGCATGTCGGCGTAGAACTTCCCGTAGGTGTCGGGATTGCCGACATCCGAGGAGAAGAACACCGAGGCGACCACCGACTTCAGCTCGATCTCGATCCCCGCGCGGCGCGCCGCCTGCTGGATGATCTGCTGCGTGCGCTGGCGCGGCGCGTTGATCGAGGTCTGGTAGAGGAACTTCAGCCGCACGCCGTCCTTGGCGCGGATGCCGTCGCCGCCGCGCGCCCAGCCGGCCTGATCGAGGAGCTGGTTCGCCCGCTCGACGCTGAACTCCATCGTCATGTTCGGCGACCGGAAGCGCGGCGGGGCGTTCAGGAAGTTCGGCGTCGCGGGGCCGGTGCGGCCGTAGATGAAGTTCTGGATCGACTGGCGGTCCACCAGCAGCGCCATCGCCTGGCGCACCGCCGGGTCGCGGAACGCCGGGTGCTGGGTGGAGATGTGCGAGCGTTCGCCATCCACCTCGCGGTTCGGGTCGGTGGCGTTGAGCTGGATGAACTCGATCGAGCCGCCCTCGACGATGTTCACCCGCCCGCGGCCGGCCGCCTCGAGCCGCTGCAGGGTCTGGTCCTCGACCTGCAGGTTCCAGGCGTAGTCGTAGTCGCCGGTCTGCAGGACCGCGCGCGCGGCCGACACTGCGTCGCCGCCGCCCTTGATCTCCATCGTGTCGAAATAGGGGCGGTTCTCGGTGTGGTAGTCGGCGAAGGCCTCGCCGCGCAGCAGGTCGCCCGGCGCGAAGCTGACGAAGCGGTACGCGCCGGTGCCCACGGGGCGCAGATTCGCCGGCGCCTCGCGCGCGTTCGCCCCGGCATAGTCCTTGTAGAGGTGCTTCGGGATCATCAGCCCGACCGCGCCGACGAAAGCGTCGGCCCAGAACGGGGTCGGCTTGTCGAACTCGACGCGCACCGTGAAGTCGTCCACCTTGACGACGTTGACGTCGCGGTAGCTGCCCGAGGTGGTGCCGGCGATCTGCGGGTTCTTCGCGTACTCGTAGTTGAACAGCACGTCGTCGGCCGAGAACTGCTCGCCGTCGTGCCACTTCACGTTGCGCTTCAGCTTCCAGGTGACCGACCGCCCATCCTCGGCCACGCCCTTGTTCTCGATCGACGGAACCTCGGCCGCCAGGATCGGCACCAGCGTGCCGTCGGCCGCCCAGCCGGCGAGCGGTTCATGGAACACGCGGCTCGCGTCCTGGTTGGTGGTGCCGACCGCGAAATGCGGATTGAGCAGCGTCGCGGCCTGCCAATAGAGGATCTTCAGGTGACCGCCACCGCCGCGGCGGGTCGGCCGATAGGCGGGCACGCTCTGCGCCGAAGCCGGACTGACGCCGGCGAAGGTCAGCAGCTGCGTCGCCATCGGCGCGGTGATGCCGAATGCCGCCATGCGGCGGGCGAAGGCGCGGCGCGACATCTTCCCGTCGCGCACGCGACGCATCAGGCGCCAGAGTTCCTGCTCGTTCATCGTCCCAACAAACCTCCCATTGGGCCCCGGACAGGGACGTTCCGTCCCTTGCCCGCAAACCGCATGCGTGAGCCTCGGAAGATGCTACACACTCCGCGCGGGTGCGTCAGCAGCCTTTGATCGGTCTTTTTTTCTGGGCGTTCCGGCCGCCGCGTGGCGCGTCCGGTCAGCCGCGCGGACGCGGGGGCGGGCGGGCGCCCTCGGGCCGGCCGGCATCGAAGCCGAGGAAGCCGGCCTCGGGCACCGGCGCGCCGCCGCCGCCCTGCCAGAGCGGCGCCATCGGCACGGCACCGGTTGCGGTGGGCGCGGGCGCGGTGCGCACCACCGGCGCCCGGGGCGGCGGGGCCGGACGCGGGGCCGGGGAGGCCGCAGGCGGCGGGGCGGTGGTGGCCGGACGCGCGCTCGTCCGGCCGAGCGACATCAGATAGAACGCGATCTCCGAGTGGCCGAGATCGACCGCGAGGTCGAGCGGCGTCAGCCCCAGCACGTTGCGCCGCCCGGTATCCGCGCCGGCCGCAACCGCCGCGCGTACCTGGTCCATGTCGCCGAGATTGATGGCGTTGAACAGCGCTTCGGTCGGGTTGGCGGCGGGCGGAGCCTCGTCGAGTGCGGGCGGCGCGCCGCGGGCCGTCGGCTGGGCGAGGGCGACGGCCGGGGCGAGGGCGAGCAGGGCGGCGAGGGCGAGACGCTGGATCATCGCCGACCCATAGCCCGGATCCGCCGCGCGATCACCGTCCCTCGCGGCGCCAGGCCCAGACCGCGCCGCCAAGGATCAGGAGCAGCGCCGCCCAGGGTGGCATCAGCGGCAGGTCGGCGACCCCGGTGACGACGTGGTCGCGGTTGCGCCGGAGCCCGATCCAGCCCTGGCCGCGCGCCGCCCGCTCGGCCAGCACGCGGCGGACATCCGGCACCCCGTCGGCAAGCCACATCGTCGCCCCGCCCGAGCGCGAGGCCGCCGCGCCCGCGCGCTCGGCGGTCGCGCGCAGATCGGCGAGTTCGAGCGGATTGGCCGCGCCCACGGCACCGAAGGCGAAGCGCGTGCCGTCGCTGACGCGCCACGCGCCCGGCTCGGTCGCCGGCAGTTCGAGGATCGCGCGGCCCGGTCCGGCCGGCTCCAGGCTATGCGTCGAGACCGCGCCCGAGGGCGAGGTGACCGTGACCTGCGGCGGCGGACCCTCGGCGATCGAGCGTCGTTCGATCACCAGCCGCTCGCCCTCGATGTGGACGCGCAGGTCCTCCTCCTCGAGCTCCGGCTCCTTCATCAGCCAGTGTGCGACCCGGCGCAGGATCTCGCCCTGCGGCCCGCCGCCGTCATGGTTGCGGCTCCAGAGCCAGATATGGTCGGAGAGCAGCAGGGTCACGCGCCCCTCGCCCACCCGATCGGCGATCAGCAACGGCTCGTCGTTCGGCCCGCTCATCAGCACCTGACCACGCGGGGCGGCGGTCTCGATGCGGCGATACCAGCGGCCCCAGGCGGGCTCGGCGTCGCCGAGATTCGCACCCGGCAGCGCGGTGGTGATCGGATGGCGCTCGCCGAGCTCGGTGACGCGCGCACGGTACGGAGCCTCGGCGATCCGGCCTGTGGGGCTCGCCGGCAGCACCTGGCCGAGCGCGGTGTTGTAGAGGCTCGCGGGGCCGACGAATTCCGGGCCCACGCTCATCAGCAGCGCGCCGCCGCCGCGCACGTAGTCGGCGATGTTGCGCAGATAGATCGGCGGCAGGATGCCGCGATTGCTGAAGCGGTCGAAGATGATCAGGTCGAACTCGCGCAGCTTCACCTGAAAGAGCTCGCGCACCGGAAAGGCGATCAGCGCCAGCTCCGAGAGCGGCGTCAGGTCGTCCTTCTCCGGCGGGCGCAGGATGGTGAAGTGCACCAGATCGACATTCGGGTCGGCCTTGAGCAGGCGCCGCCAGGTGCGCTGGCCGGCATGCGGCTCGCCCGAGACGAGCAGCACGCGCAGCCGGTCGCGCACGCCGTTGATCGCGACCACGGCGCGGTTGTTGAGCAGGGACACCTCGCCCGGGCGTTCCTCGGCCTCGATCTCGAGCACGGTCTGGCCCGCCCGCTCGATCGGCACCGAGATGACGTGCTCGCGCCCGACCGGGACGGGGGTGCGGCGCGGTGCCGCCCCGTCGCGCCGTTCGGTCAGCGTCACGGGCGCGGTCGCCGGCGTCCCGCCCAGGTCCTCGACCACGACGCGCACATCGACGCTGCGCCCCACGATGCCGAAGGGCGGGGCCTCGATCACGCGCACGCGCCGGTCGGTCTCGCCGGGGCGCCCGGTCAGGAGCAGGTGGAACGGCGCGCCGCCCGTCGCGGTCTCGATCGGCTCGGCCGCATCGGCCGGCGCGTCGTGGATCTGCCCGTCGGTGACGGCGATCGTGCCGGCGAAGCGGCCGCGCGGGATCTCGGCGAGCGCGCGGGCCAGCGCATCGAACAGGCGCGTGCCGGCGCTGCCCGCCTCGGGCACGGTGACGGTGCGGAGTTCCAGCGCGTCGAGGTCGCGCACGCGCCGCTCGATCTCCGCGCGCGCGGCGGCGGCCTGGGCGGCGCGCTCGCCGACGCGCTGGCTCGCGGTCTCGTCCACCAGCAGCACGGCGATGTCGGTGAGCCCCTGGCGCGTCTCCTGCACGAGGCGCGGATTGGCGATCGCGAGGATGAGCACGAGGGCGACGAAGCCGCGCAGCCACGCCCCGCGTGCGCGCCGCCAGAGCGCGAGCGCCACCGCGAGCACGGCCAGCGCCGCCAGCGCGAAGAACAGCGGCAGCGGCAGCAGCGGCTCGAACACCACCGCGGCGAGGGCGCGCGTTCCGTCCATCGCTACTGCCCCAGCCGTTCGAGGATGATCGGCACGTGCACCTGGTCGCCCTTGTAGTTGCCGGTGAGCGCGTACATGACCAGATTGACGCCGAAACGATACGCCAGCAGCCGCTGGCGCGCACCCCCCGGCACCGCGGCGTAGGGGTTGCGCCCCGTCTCATCCACCGCCCAGGCCGCCGCCCAGTCATGCCCGCCGATGATCACGGGGCTGACGCTGTCATTGGCGCGGTCCTGGTCGCGCTGCACCCAGACCTGGCCGCCGATCCAACGGCCCGGGAAGTCGGTCAGCAGGTAGAAGGCGCGCGTCAGCACATGATCGGCCGGCACCGGGGCGAGCGGCGGGATCGAGAGGCCGCGCGTGACGCGCCGCAGCGCCGCCTCCGCGCCGGCCGCCATGCCCTGGCCCGAACCCGCGTCACGCGTGTCGAACAGCACGATCCCGCCTTCCGCCATGAAGGCGTTGAGCGCCTCCACCCCACGTTCGTCGAGCGCGCCCTGATCCGGTGTCACCGGCCAGTAGAGCAGCGGGAAGAACGAGAGGTCATCGACACCCGGGCGCACGCCCATCGGTTCTGCGAGGTTGGTGGCCGTGCGGCGGTTGACGAAGTCGGTGAGCCCGACCAGCCCCGCGCGCGAGACGCTGTCCACCTGCGGAATGCCGGTGACGACGAAGGCGAGCCGCGTCTCCAGCGCCGCCTGCATCGGATCGAGCTGCGCGCTCGCTGCTGCCGGCACGAAGGCGAGCCCGACCACGACCGCCGCTGCGCGCGCCGCCGGCGCGGGCCGCACGAGGCCGCGCAGCCACAGCGCGAGCAGGAGATCGAGGGTGAGCAGCGCGAGCGCCGCGCCGAGCAGCCATGGCCTGAGGTCGCGCGCCGCCGCCTCCACGCCGAGCGGACGCACCGCCGCACCCTCGGGCAGGGCGAGCGGGGTGAGCCGCTCGATCGTCGCGCCGAGATTCAGCGCCCGCCGCGCCGCATCGGGGCCGTAGAAGCCGGGCGGATGGCGCGGCGAGGGCACGGTCCGCTCGATCGCGGAGGCGGCGATGCCGGTGGTGAAGGCGGACGGCGCGCCGAGCCGGCCGAACCCGTCCAGCGTCTCGAACGGCGCGAGCACCGCGTCGCCCGTGGCCGCGCCGACCCCGGCGGAGAGCTGCACGAGACGCTGAAGCATCGCCACGAACAGCCCCGACAGCGGCAGGTTCGACCATTCGGTGTTGGCGGTGACGTGGAACAGCGCGATCGCGCCGCGCCCGCGCGTCTCGCCCGTCACCAGCGGCGTGCCGTCGGTGAGCGTCGCCCAGGTGCGGCGCACGAGGTCGAGCGCGGGTTCGGCCAGCACCTGGCGCGTGACCCTCACATCGTTGGGCACGTCGAGCCCGGCGAAGGGGCTGTCCTGCGGGAAGGGCGCGAGCCGCGCCGGCTGCTGCCAGGAGAGCGCGCCGCCGAGCTGGCGATCCCCGCCGCGCAGCCGCACGGGCAGCAGCGGGTCCGGGCGGGCAGCAAGGCGCGGCCCGGCGAAGCGCACCAGCACCCCACCTTCCCCGACCCAGCGCGTGAGCGCGTCGATCTCGACCGGCGTCAGCGTGTCCACATCGGCGAGCACGATCACGGCGATCTCGCGCGCGAGCAGGTCGCGCACCGCGCCGCGGCGGAGCTCGGTGAAGGGCGCGAGCGCGCGGTCCAGGTAGTAGAGCGCGCCGAGCAGCGGCTGATCGGCGGTCTCGGCCGCACCGGCGATCAGCCCGACCGGACGGCGGCGCCAGCGCTCGTCGAGCAGCGCGACCGCGCCGGCGGAGGTGGCGTTCTCGATCGCGAGCGCGGCGAGGCGGTTGCGCAGTTCCGGCGGCAGCGCGATCGCGGCCTCGGCCTCGGTGGTGCCGGGCGGCAGGGTCGCCTCGGCGCGCGCGAGGGTACGGCCGTCGGCTGTGCGCGCCAGCACGCCGATGGTGGTGGTCGCCGGCACCGGTGTGGCGGCGATGCGCGCGACGATGCGCGCGGGCTCGGAGCGCGGCGCGAGCAGCACGTGGTGCTGCGCGCCCGCGGGCGGGACGGCGACGGTCAGCGGGCCGAGGGAAGCGAGCCGGGCCGCGAAGGCGGCGTCGGCCTCGCCATGGGCGAGCCCGTCGGCGAGCCACAGGACCGCGGCGCCGGATGCCGACCAGGGCGCGAGGGCTTCCGTCGCCGCCGCGCGGTCGGGCGGCCAGGGCAGCGGCCTGAGCGCGGCCACGCGCTCGCGCATCTCCGGCGCCGGCATCACGGGCGAGAGGCGCGGCGCCTCGCCGCGGGCGGAGGGCGCGGTGGTCAGCAGCGCAACGGGCCTGCCCGCGCGCTCGGCCTCGGCGAGTGCCGCCTCGGCGGCGGCGAGCCGGGCGCCCCAGTCGGGACCCGCGGCCCATCCGTCATCCACCACCAGCAGCAGCGGCCCCGACCCGCCCGGCGCCTGGCCCGCGTTCAGCACCGGCCGGGCGAGGCCGACGATCACCAGCGCGGCGGCGAGGATGCGCAGCGCGAGCAGCCACCACGGCGTGCGTGCCGAGCTCTCCTCGCGCCGCTGCAGGTCGAGCAGCAGACGCACCGCCGGGAAGGCGAGCAGCTTCGGCGCCGGCGGGGTGACGCGCAGCAGCCAGATCAGCAGCGGCAGCAGCAGCAGCGTCGCGAGCAGCCACGGATGCGCGAATCCGATCGTGCCGAGCGCCTCGATCATCGTCGCCTCGCCCTCACGCGGCGCGGCCCCGCCCGGCGCGGTCGGGGGCGAGGGCGAGGTAGAGCCCCATCAGCGCGGTTTCGGGCGGGTGATCGGTGATGTGCACGGCGAAGCTCCAGCCGGCCGCCGCGGCGATCGCGCGCAAGCCATCCTGCTGCGCGGCCAGCTTCGCCTGGTAGTCGCCGCGGATGCCCTCGACCTTGCCGATCAGCGCGGCCCCCTCGCGCCTGAGCCCCTCGAAGCGGATCCGCCCGCGGAACGGCAGCGCCGCCTCGGCCGGGTCGAGCACCTGGAGCAGATGTCCCGTGACCGGGATCTGCGCCAACCGCGCGACCGCCTGCTGCACGTCCGGCAGCGGCGAGAGGAAGTCGCCGATCAGCACCACGCGGCCGTAGCGCGGCAGGTTCGCCGCCGGCGGCAGGCCCGAGAGGGCACCGGGATCGCCGCGGCGCGCCACCGCCTCGGCGAACAGCTCGATCATCGACCGGCCGGAGACCGGACGCATCCCGGCACCGAGCAGGGCGACGCGCTCGCCGCCGCGCAAGAGCAGCGAGGCGAGCGCCAGCGTCAGCAGCTCCGCCCGCTCGGCCTTCTCGGGCAGCCGGCGGTCCGAGCGCCAGCGCATCCCGGCCGAGGCATCGCGCCAGAGCCACACGCTCTGCGCCGCCTCCCATTCGGTCTCGCGCACGAAGGTGCGATCGCCCTTGGCGGACTGGCGCCAGTCGATCCGTTGCACCGGATCGCCCGCGAGGAACTGGCGGAACTGCCAGAAACTGTCGCCCTGGCCGACCCGGCGCCGGCCGTGCACACCCTGCGCCACCGTCGCCGCGACCCGCTCGGCCGCCACCAGCAGCGGCGGCAGGCGCGCGGCGAGCTGCTCGGCGCGCCGCGCGGCGGCCGCGGGATGGCCCGGCGCGCCCTCGCTCACTCCAGGAGGCCCGTCAGCCGGCCGATGACGTCGGCGAGCTGCACACCGTCGGCGCGGGCGGCGAAGTTGAGCGCCATGCGATGGCGCAGCACGGCCGGGGCCAGAGCGATCACGTCATCGACCGAGGGGGCGAAACGGCCGTCCAGCACCGCGCGCGCCCGGCACGCGAGCATTAGCGCCTGCGCGGCGCGCGGCCCCGGTCCCCAGGCGAGATGGCGCTTCACGGCCTCGAGCGGCGAGGTCTCGGGGCGGCCGGCGCGCACCAGGGTCAGGATCGCCTCGACCACGCTCTCGCCGACCGGCATGCGCCGGATGGTCGCCTGCGCGGCGAGCAGTTCCTCGGCGCTCATGGCCCGCTGCGGCCGCGCCATCGTGGCGCCCGTGGTGGCGAGCAGCATGGTCCGCTCGGCCTCCAGCGCCGGATAGGAGACCTCGATCTCGAGCAGGAACCGGTCGAGCTGCGCCTCGGGCAGCGGATAGGTGCCCTCCTGCTCGATCGGGTTCTGGGTCGCCAGCACGTGGAAGGGACGCGGCAGCGGATGCTCGATGCCGCCGACCGCGACCTTGATCTCCTGCATCGCCTGGAGCAGGGCCGATTGCGTGCGCGGGGAGGCGCGGTTGATCTCGTCGGCCATCAGCAGCTGACAGAAGATCGGGCCCTTGATGAAGCGGAAGCTGCGCCGTCCTTCGGCGCTCTCGTCCAGCACCTCCGAGCCGATGATGTCCGCCGGCATCAGGTCGGGGGTGAACTGCACCCGCTTCTCGGCCAGCCCCAGCACGGTGCCGAGGGTCTCGACCAGCTTGGTCTTGCCGAGCCCGGGCACGCCGACCAGCAGCACATGCCCGCCCGCGAGCAGCGTGATCAGCGTCTGATCGACCACCTCGGGCTGGCCGAAGATCACCTGCCCGATCGCCTCGCGCACCCGCGCGATACGCTCCGTCAGGGCCTCGACCTCGGCGACAAGATCGGTCGGGCCGGCGGGGTTCTGCCCGGCGAGCACGGTCGTTTCGGCCACGCTGATCTCCCTCCGCATCTCCACCGTCGCATCTACACGGCGAGGTAGGATGCTACCTATATGTGTGCGCGTCGGAAAACCGGACGCCGGAGGGTCACGCGGACGTGACGCCGGCGCGCAAGGAGGCTGTGCCGGAGACGGTGCGGAAACTGTGTGGCGGCGTCTGACCGGATGCGAGCGATGAGCCGCGCGACGGAACGGGAGAGCGAACCCTCCTCTCCGATCCCGGGACTCGCGCTCACGCCGCCGGTGCGCCGGGCACCGCGTACGCCGGTGTTCTGCGGCGACATCGCGATCCGCATCGCGCGCGACGGCAGCTGGCACTACCAGGGCAGCCCGATCCGCCGGAAGGAGCTCGTCTGTCTGTTCGCCTCGGTGCTGACGCGCGAGACGGATGGGTCGTTCTGGCTGATCACGCCGGCCGAGCGTGGTCGCATCGAGGTCGAGGATGCGCCCTTCCTCGCCGTCGAGCTGTTCGTCTCGCACTGCCGGGGCCGACAGATCCTGTCCTTCCGCACCAATGTGGACGAGGTGATCGAGGCGGGTCCGGAGCACCCGATCCGCGTGGCGCGCGATGTCGTGACCTGCCTGCCCACGCCTTATGTCGCCGTGCGTCCCGGACGCGGCTCCCTGCCGGTGGAGGCGCGCATCGAACGCTCGGTCTATTACGAGCTTGTCGCGCTGGCGGTGCCGGAGACCGTGCACGGCGAGACCCTGCTCGGCGTCTGGTCCGGCGAGAGCTTCTTCCCGCTCGGCCAGGCCGACGAGGCGTGAGCGGGACGGCGGGCCCCGGCGCGCCCGACCTTCTCGCGCTCCTCCGTCGCGCGGGTGCGCGCGACCATCCCGACGAGCCGACCGACGAGGCCACGTCCCTGCGGGCGGCGGTGCTGGTGCCGATCGTGCTGCATCCGGCACCGAGCGTCGTGCTGACGCTGCGCGCCCATCACCTGAGCCGCCATCCGGGCCAGGTGAGCTTCCCGGGCGGGCGCATCGACCCGCAGGACGCCTCGCCCGAGGCGGCGGCGCTGCGCGAGGCGGAGGAGGAGATCGGCCTCTCCGCCTCCACCGTCGAGGTGATCGGGCGGCTGCCGACGCATGTCACCGGCACCGGCTACCGCGTCACCCCCGTGCTCGGCCTGCTCACGCCCCCGGTTGCGCCGAAGCCCGATCCGCGCGAAGTGGCGGAGGTGTTCGAGCTGCCGCTCGCCGCGCTCACCGGGCCACCCGGTCCGTACGAGGAGGAGGCGGTGTTCCGCGGCCGGCTCAGGCGCTATTGGGTGGTGCCGCATGAGCGGCACCGGATCTGGGGTGCGACCGCGGCGATGCTGGTCGCCCTCGGGAGGCTGATCCGGGAGGACTGAGATGCGCGGCATCGTGCAGGGAATCCTGCTGTTCCTGATTCCCTTCGCGCTCTACTTCGCGTGGCTGTTCCTGATGCGCCGCGTCGGGCCCGACAACGGCGAGGGCAAGCCCGCGATCGCCTGGCGCGACGCGCCCTGGCTGGTGCTGACGGTCGTGGGCGTGATCGTGCTCGCGGTCGGGCTCCTGTGGTTCGCCGAGCAGCGCTCGATGCAGCCGGGCGAGCGTTACGTGCCGGCGCGGCTGGAGGATGGCCGCATCACCGACAGCGGACGGGGCCGGTAGCGCTACAGCGCCGCGCCGAAATCGGAGGCGAAGCCGCGCCAGACGCTGTGGATGTGGCGCGCGCCGTCGCGGCTGTTGTCGTGCTCGATCAGGAAGGCGTTGCCCTGCACGGCCCAGTAGTGGAACCGGTCGGGCACGGTCGAGCCGCGCCACTGGAAGGTCAGCGAGGACGGATCGGCGGAGGCGAGCCGTGCGCGTTCGGCCGCGGCGAGGGTGGGCGGCATCATGCCGAGATACGCGTGAACCGCGCGCGTTAGCCGCTCGCGCGACTCGGCCGGCAGCTCGGACCACGCCAGCCCCTCGCGTGGCAGCGGCTCGACCGCGACGGCGTTCTGCGTGCGCGTGTCGCGCGGCGTGCGCTCGGCGACGATCGCACGCGCGCGCAGATCGGCGAGCAGCGCCAGCAGGGCCGCGCGCGCCTCGTCCTCCTCCACCGCCATCGCCCGCAGCCCCGCGCGCTCGCCCGACTCGACCCGTGTCGGATGCGCGCCGAGGAAGATCGGGCCGGCAGCGATGTGATCACCGTGCACGGCGTAGTTCAGCGACAGGTGATGGCCCTCGATGCCCCAGCCCCAGCGCCCCTCGCCGGGCGTGCCGTAGACGCTGACGAAGTACGCCCCCGGGTCCTGACGCAGTTCGTGCTGGAGGCTGATGATCGCGCGCGCCTTGGCGGCGCCCGGGCCGGTGGTGCTCGCCTCCAGCAGCGCCTCGGCCGCGCGGCGTGTCTCGGGCGCCATGTCGCCGAGGGGGACGCCCTCGCGGTCGGGGCGGAAGCGCGGGGGAAACCAGTGCCAGTCCGTGCGCCGCGGATCATCCCAGGCGAGCCGCGCGCGCGGATCATCGGCGACCGCGCGCAGATAGGCGGAGGCGGCATCGGTGAGCGCGGCCGCATCGGACCCGGCGCGCACCGCGCGCGGCATCGTCGCCGCGAGCGTGGCCAGGGCGATGAGCTGGCGTCGGGGCAGGGTGGTCATCGCACTCCTCCTCGGTGGGCGGCGGACGCTAGCGGCTCGGCCTGCCCCCGGTGATAAAAGCGCCGCGATGGACCCTCCCGCCTTCCGCCTCGCGCGCCTGCCCGTGCTGGACGATCCGGCGTTCCGGCGCGTGCATGCCGCGCTGCCCGAGGCGCGGCTGGTCGGCGGTTGCGTGCGCGACGCGGTGGCCGGACGGCCGATCGCCGATCTCGATCTCGCGACCCCGCGCGTACCGGAAGATGTGATCGCCACGCTGCGCGCCGCCGGCATCCCGGTGGTGCCGACCGGGCTCGCGCACGGCACCGTCACCGCCGTGGCGGATGGCCGTCCGGTCGAGATCACGACGCTGCGCCGCGACGTCGCGACCGATGGCAGGCACGCGACCGTCGCCTTCACCACCGACTGGCGCGAGGACGCGGCCCGGCGCGACTTCACCATCAACGCGATGAGCATGGACGCGGAGGGGAATGTCTGGGACTGGTTCGGCGGGCGTGACGATCTCGCGCAGGGAGTCGTGCGGTTCGTCGGCGACCCGGCCACGCGCATCGCCGAGGATTACCTGCGCGCCCTCAGGTTCTTCCGTTTCCACGCGCGCTACGGCCGCGGCGCGCCCGATACGGCCGCGCTCGCGGCGATCCGCGCCGCCGTGCCAGGGCTCGCGATCCTCTCGGCCGAGCGCGTGTGGTCGGAGCTCAAGCGCATCCTCGCCGCCCCCGACCCGCGCGAGGCCGTGCGGCTGATGGCGGAGACCGGCGTGCTCGCCGCCGTGCTGCCGGAGGCGGTCGCGCGCGAGCGGCTCGACGCGCTGGTGGCGGGCGGCGCGCCTGCCGACCCGCTGCTGCGCCTCGCCGCGCTCTGCCCGGACGCGGATGTCGAGCGCCTTGCCGAACGGCTGAAGCTTTCGGGTGCCGAAACCGCGACGCTCGCCGCGCTGGCCGACCCCGCGCCGGCGGGCGACGAGCGTGCCTGGCGCGCCGCGCTCGCGTCGCGCGGGCCGGAGGCGCTGACAGCCGCCACCTGGCTCGCCGAGGCCGAGGGACGGCCGGGCGACTGGGCGGCACGGCGCGCCTGGATCGCGGCGACGCCACGTCCGGTGTTCCCGCTGCGCGGCGCCGATGTGCTGGCCGAGGGCGTGCCGCCGGGGCCGCGCGTCGGCGCGATCCTGGCGGCGCTCCAACGGCGCTGGGCCGAGGCGGGCTGCCGCGACGAGGCCGAGACGGTCAGGCGCTGGCTGCGCGAGACGGTCGCCGCCACAGGCGCCTGACGCCGAGGAAGCCGCGATAGGCGGCCTCGGCGAGCGGCGCGACCAGAGGCCACCCAATCAGCCGGCCGAGCCAGCGGAATCCCGGCATCGCGCCCCAGATGACGGCAAAGGCGCGCGCGCCGGCGACCAGCCGCCCATCAGGCAGGCGCACATGCATCCGCGCGAGCGCCGCGTCGCGCGTCAGCCCCGGCCCCGGCGCCGCGTCAGGCCGCGCGACATCCACCCACGCGATCGCCTCGCCGCCGGGCCGGCCGCGCCAGAACGCGACCTCGCGCGCGCAGACCCGGCAGGCGCCGTCGTAATAGGCGACCGGGCGATCCTGTGTCTCCGTAGCCATGCGCCGCAGGTGGCGGCGCCTGCGCGCCCCGCAAGGGGTTGGAATCGGCTGCGCGCCGGCCATCTGACCGTCATGGACGTCGCCGCGCTCGACCGCCCTCTCCCGCCACGCAGCGCTGGTCCCGCCCTGCCCGCCTGGCTGGTGGCCGAACTCCGCTCGGATCATGCGGGCGAGACCGGCGCGGTGATGATCTATCGCGGCATCCTCGCCATCAGCCGCGACCCGGCCGTGCGCGACTTCGCCGAACGCCACAAGGCGACCGAGCAGGGCCATCTCGACCTGCTCGACGCGCTGCTGCCGCCCGCCGACCGCTCGCGGCTGCTGCCGCTCTGGCGCGTCGCCGGCTGGCTGACCGGCGCGCTGCCGGCGCTGTTCGGCCCGCGCGCCGTGTTCGCCACCATCGACGCGGTGGAGAGCTTCGTCGATCACCACTACCGGGCGCAGATCGACCGGCTGGATGCCGAGCGCATCCTGCCCGAGATCCGCGCCCTGCTGGAGCACTGCCGGCTGGAGGAGGTGCATCACCGCGACGAGGCGCGCGAGGCCGGCGAGGGCCCGCGCTATTCCGCCGCACTCCGGCTCTGGGGCCGCATCGTCGGCGCGGGTTCGGCGGCCGCGGTCGCCGCGGCGAAACGGATCTGAGGCGATGGCGGGCGAACTCGCGGTCCTCGGGGCCTTCCTGCTCGCCTGTTTCGCGGCCGCCACCAGCGGCGCGTTCTTCCGCCCCGGCCCCTGGTACGACCGGCTCGACAAACCGTCCTGGACGCCGCCCGACTGGCTGTTCCCGGTGGCCTGGACGCTGCTCTACATCGCGATCGGCGTGGCCCCCTGGCTGGTGTGGCGCGAGGCCGGATTCGCCGGTGCGGCCCTGCCGCTCGCGGTCTGGGCGGTCCAGCTTCTGCTGAACGCCGCGTGGTCATGGCTGTTCTTCGGCCTGCGGCGCATGGACCTGGCGTTTGCCGAGGTGATCGCGCTCTGGCTCTCGATCGCGCTGATGATCGTGCTGTTCCTGCCGATCAGCACCACGGCCGGGCTGCTGATGATCCCCTATCTCGTCTGGACCAGCTTCGCCGCCGCGCTCAACCTCGCGGTCTGGCAGCGCAACAAGGACGCCGTCGGCAGACGCGAGCCCGCCTGAGCGCGTTGACGCCGCGCGCGGCCCGGCTACGCTCCGCGGTCGCCACGATGGCGCAACAGACGAGGAAACGCCGATGACCAGGATGACGCGCCGCGCCGTGCTCGGCGCTTCCGCAGCCCTCGCCGCCCCGCTCCCGCTGCGCGCCCAGCCGCGCGCGATCCGCTGGGGCGAGCTCTTGCCCGCCAACCATCCGCAGGTGCAGATGGTGGAGCGGATCGCGCGCGAGGTGCGCGAGAAGACGGCCGGGCGGCTGGAGATCCAGTCCTTCCCCGGCGGCCAGCTCGGCTCCGGGCGCGACATGATGGAGGCGGTCTCGACCGGCGCGCTGCAGTTCACCACCGACGGCGCCGGCGCGCTCGCCGCCTTCCTGCCGCCGCTCTCGGTGATCGAGGCGCCGTATCTGTGGCGCGATGCCGCGCACATGGCGAAGGTCGCGGCCACGCCGATCTTCGCGCGGCTGAACGAGCAGCTCGTCGCGCGGCGGGGCATGCGCATGATCGGCATCACCTATTACGGCAAGCGCCACCTGACCTCCTCGGCCGCCAAGCCCGTGCGCGCGGTGGGCGACATGGCCGGGTTCCGCCTGCGCGTGCCGCCCGTCGATGTGTTCCGCGCCATGGTCGAGGCCTGGGGCGGCCGGCCGACGCCGATCGCCTTCCCCGAGCTCTATCTGGCGCTCGCGCAGGGGGCCGTGGACGGGCAGGAGAACCCGCTGCCGACCATCCACTCGGCGAAGCTGTTCGAGGTGCAGAAGCATCTCGTGCTCACCGGCCACATCATCACCCCGCGCATGCCGATCGTGAACGAGGCGTTCTGGCGCTCGCTCGCCAGCCCCGACCGCGACGCGCTGGAGGCCGCGATCGCCTCGGCCGCGCAATGGCAGGATGCCGAGCTCGCGCGCCAGGAGGGCGAACTCGTTGCGACACTGAAGGCTGCCGGCATGGAGGTGATCGAGGTGGATGTGGCGTCTTTCCGTGCGCCCGTCCTGGCGAAGGTCCCGGCGCAGTTCGCGGATCGCTGGGGCCAGGGCACCTTCGACACGCTCGCAGCCCTTTGATCGCGCGTCTCGGCGCGGCGGCGGGGCAGGTCCTCGCCGCCTCGGCCGCGGCTCTGCTGCTCACGCTCCTGCTGACGGTGCTGCTTGGAGTAGGCGCGCGCGCCTTCGCCCATCCGCTCGCCTGGACCGAGGAGGCCGCGCAGCACCTGCTGGTCTGGACCGGCTTCGTCGGCCTGGTGATCGCCGCGCGCAACGGCTCGCATATCCGCATCGAGGCGGTGCTGAACCTGCTGCCGACCGGTGCGCGCACGGCGCTCACGATCGCGCTGCACGCGCTCGTCATCGTGTTCGCGGCGCTGCTCCTGCGCGAGGGGCCGTCGCTGATCGAGCGCAACTGGGACGTCGAGTGGGTGAGCCTGCCGGTCCCCTCCGCGCTGCTCTACATCCCGGTGCCGATCGCCGCTGTGGGGCTGATTCTCACCTCGCTCGCGGAGATCGCGTCGCTCCTGCGGCGGGAGCGCCTGCCGTGACCGAGACGATGCTGGTCGTGCTCGGGCTCTGGCTCGTCTCGCTGTTCCTCGGCCTGCCGCTGTTCGCGGGGCTCGGCCTTGCCTCCTTCGCCTTCGTCTGGCAGGCGGGGATTCCGCTCGGCATCGTGCCGCAGAAGATGGCGCAGGCTGCGAACTCCTTCCCGCTGCTCGCAGCCCCCCTGTTCATCCTGATGGGCAACGTGATGAACGCCTCGGGCGTGACGGAGCGGATCTTCCGTTTCGCCACCGCCGCGGTCGGCTGGCTGCGCGGCGGGCTCTGCCACGCCAACATCCTCGCCTCCGTGATCTTCGCCGGCATGTCGGGCTCGGCGGTGGCGGATGCCGGCGGCATCGGCACGATCGAGATCAAGGCGATGCGCGATGCCGGCTACGACGACGAGACCGCCGCCTCGGTCACGGCCGCTTCGGCGACGATCGGGCCGATCATTCCGCCCTCGCTGCCGATGGTGATCTATGCGGTGAGCGCGGACGTGTCGATCGGCGCGCTGTTCCTCGCCGGCGTGATCCCGGGCCTGCTGATGGCGGGCGCACTCATGGCGCTGGTCGTGGTCGTCTCCCGCCGCAAGGGCCTGCCGCGCGAGCCCTTCCCGGGTATGCGCACGCTGGCACGCGCCTTCGCCGAGGCGTTCCTGTCGCTGCTGACGCCGGTGATCCTGTTCGGTGGGCTGATCTCGGGCCTGTTCACCCCGACCGAGGCGGCGGCCGTGGCGGCCGGCTACGCGCTGCTGCTGGGGCTCGTCATCTACCGCTCCCTGCCGCTTGCGCATCTGCCGCGCCTGCTCGCCGAGACGGTCGAGACCACGGGCGTGGTGCTCGCACTGCTGATGACCGCGACCGCGCTCGCCTGGTGCCTCTCGCTCTCGCGCATTCCGCAGATGCTGGGGCCGATGATCGTCGCGACCGTCGGCGATCCGCTGCTGTTCCTGCTCGCGGTGAACCTCGTGCTGCTGCTGGTCGGCATGGTGATGGAGGCGATCGCGGCGATGCTGGTGCTGGTGCCGATCCTGGTGCCCGCCGCCGCCGGCTTCGGCATCGACCCGGTGCATTTCGGGCTGATCTTCGTGCTGAACCTGATGATCGGCACGATCACCCCGCCGGTCGGCATCGTACTGTTCGTCACCGCGCGCATCGCCGGCATGCCCTTCGACCGCCTCTCGCGCGCGATCGTGCCCTGGCTCGCGCCGCTGGTCGCGGTGCTGCTGGCGGTGACGCTCTACCCGCCGCTCGCGATCTGGCTGCCGCGGCTGGTGCTGGGGTAGTGAGCGCGCGTGCTATGAGGCGCGCATGACCCGCCCCGCCGATCCCGCGCTCGGCCTGCTCGGCCGCCGTCTCTGGCGCGACCACGCGCGCGGCGAGTCCCGCCGCCTGCTCGCCGTGTTCGCGCTGATGGCGGTGGTGTCGGGTGCGACCGGCCTCTACCCCGTTGTGATCGACTGGGCCTACCGGCTGTTCGAGGCGCGCGACGCGCGCGTGATCTGGCTCGTGCCGCTGGTCGCGATCCTCGTGGTCTGCGCCAAGGCCGCCGCGCAATACGCGCAGGTGGTGCTGATGCAGCGCGTGGTGCTCAGCGTCGTGCTGTCGCTGCAGCGCGCCATGTTCGACCGGCTGCTCGCCGCCGATCTCGCGCGGCTCCAGGCCGAGCCCACCGGCCGCTTCGTATCCCGCTTTACCAACGATGTCGCGGTGATCCGCGAGAGCCTCTCGCGCGCCGTCTCCGGCGTGGTTGATGCGCTCACCGTGGTCGCGCTGGTCGCGGCGATGCTCTGGCTCGACTGGGTGCTGACGGTCTTCGCCCTACTGGTCGTGCCGATCGCGGTCATCCCCATCAACGCGATCGGCACGCGCATGCGTCGCGCGTCGAAGGCGCAGCAGGAGCAGGCGGGCGAGGTCGTCGCGCTGCTCACCGAAAGCCTCGCAGGCGCGCGCATGGTGCGCGCCTACGGGCTCGAGGACTACGAACGCCAGCGCGCCGGGCGGGCGTTCCGCACCTGGTTCGACTCGCTGATGCGCGTGGTGCGCGGCCGCGCGCGGGTCGATCCGGTGCTGGAGGCGATGGGCGGGGTCGCGGTCGCCGGCGTGATCGCCTTCGCGGGCTGGCGCATCGCCTCGGGCGCGGCCTCGGCCGGACAGTTCACCGGCTTCGTCGCCGCCCTGTTGATCGCCGCGCGGCCGATGCGGGCGCTGGGCACACTCTCGGTCGCCTTGCAGGAGGGGGCGGCGGCGGTCGCGCGCTGCTTCGCCCTGATCGATGAGGCTCCCCGCGTCGCCGACGCGGCGGATGCGGTGCCGCTCGGGTCCGGGCCGGGGCGGATCGTGTTCGAGCGCGTCTCGTTCCACTACGGCAGCGACGGACCCGCCCTGCACGACGTGTCGCTCGACATCCCACCCGGAACCACGGTCGCGGTGGTCGGCGCCTCGGGGGCCGGCAAGACCACGCTGGTCAACCTGATCCCCCGCTTCACCGACCCGACCGAAGGCCGCGTGCTGATCGACGGGCAGGACCTGCGCGGCGTCACGCTCGCGTCGCTCCGCCGCGCGATCGCACTCGTCACCCAGGAGGTGGTGCTGTTCGACGACACGGTGCGCGCCAACATCGCCTTCGGCCGGCTCGACGCGACGGAGGCCGAGATCGAGGCGGCCGCGCGCGCCGCCGAGGCGCATGCGTTCATCGCCGCGCTGCCCGAGGGCTACGCGACGCGCGTCGGCGATCGTGGCCTGCGGCTCTCCGGCGGGCAGCGCCAGCGCATCGCGCTGGCCCGCGCGCTCTTGCGCGATCCGCGCATCCTGCTGCTCGACGAGGCGACCAGCGCGCTCGATGCCGAGACGGAAGCGCGCGTGCAGGCTGCACTCGAGCGGCTGCGCGCCGGGCGCACCACGGTGGTGATCGCGCACCGGCTCTCGACTGTGCGCGCGGCCGATCGGATCGTCGTGCTGGAGGGCGGCCGCGTGGTCGAGGACGGGCCGCACGAGGCGCTGCTCGCGCGGGGCGGCGCCTATGCGCGGCTGGTCGCGGCCCAGGCCTTCGAGGCGGAGGCTACTCCCGCCGCAGCAGACGGTCGGTGATGAAGGTGCCGACGCGGCCGGCGTGGAAGTCCTCGCGCAGCGCCTGTTCGTCATAGGGGCCGCGCACCCAGTCGAGGAAACCGATCCCGCTCTCCGCCTGCGCCGCCGCGTAGCGATCGAGGAACGCGTCGAGGATGCCGGTCTTGCCGGCGGCGACATGGCCGTAGCGCCAGGAGAGCTGCCGCGCCGCCTCCTCGGCCGGATGGCCGCGCAGCAGCAGATAGATCGCCGCGACCAGCCCGGCCCGGTCGGCGCCCGACTTGCAGTGGATCAGCGCGGGATAGGCGATGGTGTCGAACAGCCCGGCCAGGCGCAGGATCCGGTCCTTGTGCGGCGCGCCGCGGCTCTCGAACGGCGCGTCGATCATCGTCATGCCGAGCCGCGCGCAGGCCTCGCGCGCCAGCGCGTCCGAACCGCAGTCGCGCCGGCCGCGCAGGTTCAGCACCGTGCGGATGCCGCGCCTTGCCTCCAGCGCGAGCTGGAACGGCAGCGGCTGGTTGGAGCGATAGAGCCGCCCCGCCTCCACCACGCCGCGGTTGCGCCAGCCGAGCCGCAGCACCGCGTGGTCGACGAACAGCGCGTCAGCCCAGGCGCGGAGGCGGCCCGAGGGCGTGTCGAGGGCGAAGGAGGACGCGGTCACACGGCAGAGATGGCCGAGCGCCAGGGCGGGCGCAAGCGGGCGCCCGGATGACGTGCGGCACCCGGCGGGCTAGGCTCGGCCATCCATCCGCAAACCCCCGAGGACCACGACGCATGCCCGGCCCCGTGAAGATCTACGGCATTCCCCGTTCGCGCGCCTTCCGCTGCCTGATGGCGGCCGAGGAGGCGCGGGTGGAGTACGAGCTCGTGCCCACCGACTTCACCGAGGGCGTGAAGACGGCCGCGTTCCGCGCGATCAACCCGAACGCCAAGATCCCCGCGCTGGTGGACGGCGACACGGTGCTGTTCGAGAGCCTGGCGATCAATCTCTACCTGCTGCGCAAGTACGGCGATCTCTGGCCGCGCACGATCGAGGACGAGGGCCGGGTATTCCAATGGACGCTCTGGACGGCGACCGAGATCGAGCCGGCGCAGATGCAGTGGGCCTACAACACCTTCGTGCGCCCGGCCGATCAGCGCGACGCGGCACTCGCCGCCGTCGGTGCCGAGAAGCTGAAAGCGGCGCTCGGCGTGCTGGAGACCTGCCTCGCCGGCCGCGACTATCTGCTCGGCGCCGCCTATTCCGTGGCCGACCTCCAGGTCTCCTGCGTGCTCTACACGGCCTGGTTCAACAGCTTCGACCTCGCGCCGTTCCCGAAGGTGAAGGCGTGGCTCGACCGCTGCCTGAACCGGCCGGCGGCGCTGCGCGCGCGCAACATGCGCGAGGCGGCCTGATCGCGGTTCCCGACCCGATCGCCGAGGCGCGGGCGGCCGCCGGCGCGCTGCGCCGCCTGCTGCTCGGCGCGCCGGAGGAGACGGTCCGCCTCGCCGTCACGGGGCTGAGCCGCGCCGGCAAGACGGTGTTCGTCACCGCACTTGCGGCGAACCTGATGGCCGCACCCCGCGATCCGCGCCGGATGGCGGGGCTGCCGGCGGTCGCCGAGGGCCGGGTGGTGGCGGTGCAGGAGGCCGGGCTGACGGTGACCGACGCGCCCCTGTTTCCGCTCCGCTCCGCCCTCGCCGCCCTGTCGGGCGAGGCGCGCTGGCCGGAGCCCACCACGCGGCTCACCAAGCTCGCGCTGTCGCTGGAGGTGATGACGCCGTCGCCCGGCTGGCTCGGCCGGCAGCTCGGGCCGTCCCGGCGCGCGGTGCGGCTGGAGGTGGTGGACTATCCGGGCGAGTGGCTGCTCGACCTGCCCCTGCTCGGCCGCAGCTTCGAGGCGTGGTCGGCGGCGGAACTGGCGCGCGCCGAGGAGGCGCCGCGGGCGGAACGGGCCGCCGCGTGGCGGGGTGCGCTGGCCGGGCTCGACCCGCAGGCGGCGGCCGAGCACGCCGTGCTGGCGCGGCTGGCCGAGGCCTACACCCTCTATCTGCGCCGCTGCCGCGACGAGGCGGGGCTGGCGTTGCTCACACCCGGGCGGTTCCTGAATCCCGATGCCTGGGCGGGGATGCCGTTCCTGCTGTTCTGCCCCCTGCCCCTGCCGGCCGGTGGGTCGCCGCGCGCGGGCAGCCTGTGGGCGACGATGCGCGCGCATTACGACGAGTATCTGCGCCGCACCCGCGCCGAGTTCCTCGCCCCGCACATGGCGCGGTTCGATGCGCAGATCGTGCTGGTCGACCTGTTTCGCGCGCTCGCCTCCGGGGCGGCGAGCTTCGCCGACACGCGCAGCGCACTCGCCGACATCGCGGCAGCCCTGCGGCCCGAGGGTGGCTGGCTTGCGCGGCTGGGGCTCGCGCGCCATCCGCCGCGCCCGGTCTATGCCGCGACCAAGGCCGATTACGTGCCCGAGAGCCAGCGCGGCCAGCTCGCCGCGCTGCTGCGCCATCTCGTCGGCGGCAACGGCGCGACGCTGGCGGTCGCGGCGGCGGCCTGCACGCGCGACACCACGCTCGAGGATCGCGGCCGCACGGTCGAAGCGGTGGAGGGGCTGGTGGAGGGCGGCGGACGCGAGGCGTTCTGGTTCGCCGGCGGCATTCCGGTGGAGACGCCCTCCGCGGCGTGGTTCGACCGCCGCTATGCCGTGCCGGTGTTCGCCCCGCCGGCGATCGATCCGGAACGGGGCCTGCGCCACCTCAACCTGGATCGCGTGCTCGCCGCGGCGTTGCCGGAGGTGTTCGCGTGAGCGGCGAGCCCCCCGGCGCGCGCCGCCGCCTGCTCGATGCCGAGGCCGCGCGGATCGCCGACGAGCTTGAGGCGCTGCCCGAGGCGCCGCCGCCTGAACCGCCGCGGCGGCGCGGCCTCGGCTGGCTCGTCGCGCTCGCGGTGGTGGCGGCGCTGGGGCTGGTCGCGCTCGATCTCTGGGCCTTCGTCGAAGCGCGCTTCGCCGCGAGCGCCACCCAGGGCTGGATGGCCGCGACGCTGGTCGCGGCGTTGGCGCTCGTGCTCGTGCTGCTGGCCTGGCGCGAGTGGCGCGGGCTCAGGCGGCTCGCCCGCGTCGAGGCGGTGGCGGGCGATCCGGACCGCGCGGCAGAGGTCATGGAGAAGGACCCGCGTCTCGCGCGCCCGATCGCGCTCTGGCGCGGCGTGGCGCGCGGCGTCAACGACCCGGACCGGCGGGCGGCGCTGTTCGCGCAGCACGTGCTTGCCCCGCTGGACGCTCAGGCGGATGCGGCGATCCGGCGCGCCTGCCTGCGCATGGCGGGTGGCGTGTTCGTGCTGCCCTCGGCGCTGCTCGACACGCTCTGGTTCGCGGCGCAAGGGTTCGCGCTGATCCGGCGGATCGCGGCGATCTACGGACTCGCCCCGGGGGCGGCGGCGACCTGGCGGCTCGCGCGGCGGGTGCTGGGCGAGGCGGGGGCGATCGGGGCGGCCGATGCGGTGGCGGGCGCTGCGGCGCGGGCGGTGGGCGCGATCCCGGGGCTCGCCGATGCCGGGGTCGCCGGGGTGGCGGCGCAGCGGATCGCGCGCATCGGCGCGCTGGCGAAGCGCGCCTGCCGCCCGCTCCACCAGACCGGGCCGTGACCAGGGACCGGTAGGGCCGGGCCGGCACCCGGCTCGCCTCAGTGCAAGGCGTCGTCTGTCAGCCGTGTGCGCACGGGCTCGGCGGTGATGCTCCGCTCACGCGCGGGCGCGGTGCAGTGACGGTTCATTTCGTGCACCGCCGCCATGAGATCGAACACCGCGTGCTGCAGCTTGCTCGCGACGAGCTCGCCGTCCCCATCGTCCCGCGCCGGGCCGGCGGCGTCGCGCGAGAGGTATTCGGCGTACCAGGCCGCGAAACGCTGCGCGGCGGCGAGCACTTCGATCAGCACGCGGTCGCCCTGGATGGCGACGGTTTCTTCACCAGCCCTGCGCATGACTTCCCCATCCGCGCCGGCAGGGGCCGACGCGGTCCATTTTGAAACAGTCCGTGCTAGAAGAGTGCCGTAACAATCCGGGGGTTCGCGCGTGAGATCGTCGTCAGCGGCCGTGATTAGTTGCCATGACGGAGAGAGCGCGGGCCACGGCGCAATGACGGCGCGTGTCGGTTGTAGGATTAGTCTCTTGCAACCGGCAAAAGTTCCTGTTACGTTCACGTCCATCCGGCGGGAAGGACTGCCTCGCCGCCTTGCTCACCCAGCCCAGTCGCCCACCCAGTCACCGGTTCTCGCGGGCGCAATCTGGAACAAAGCAAGAACCTGCAGTCTGAGAGACGACCGAAGGAGATCTTCATGACCAACACCCTCAACGCCTCTCCCACGCTGGATGCCGGCAAGGTCCGCCTCGGTGGTGTCGCCCCCGCCCTGAAGCCGGT
>NZ_KB899930.1:0-5788 GCF_000378465.1 Elioraea tepidiphila DSM 17972 | reverse complement strand
CGCCTCGGCGGCGTCGCCCCCGCGCTCTGAGCCTGCAAGGTGTCGCGTTCGCCGTGTGCGGATGCGACACCTCTTCCCTTTCCGGTTGCTGGTATGTTTTCCTAGGAGTCGGATCGCGTCGCCCCGCGAGGAAGGATCCTGATGACGGCTGCCCCCGACTCCCCCATCCTCACCTTCCACCGCCTGATCGAGCAGGCCCGCCCGCCGATGCGCGCGGACCGCTCCGCCATCGGCACCCTGCCCACCCGCGCCTTCCGCTACTGCGAGGCCGTCACCACCGCCACCGCCTTCGGCTGGTACGTCTTCCCGCCGATCGGCCTGACCCTGATGTGGGACGGCAACCAGGTGTTCTGGACCTATGACGGCGCCGAGCATGACGGCTGGATTCCGCTGAACGGCAGCGCCCAGTTCCCCTATTTCGCCCAGACCTTCGACGCGGTCGCGCCCGAGGGCATCAAGGGCTTCTCGCCGCCCTTCCTCTCCGCGCTGCGCGAGCCCGGGGTGGTGCAGATCTGGTCCGGCCTGGTCGCGCGCACGATCCCCGGCTGGGGCCTGCTGGTGCGCAGCCCGCCCAACCTGCCGCGCGGGCATTACGAGCTCTATGAGGGCATCATCGAGACCGATCGCTGGTTCGGCCCGCTGTTCAGCAATATCCGCCTGACCAAGACCGACGTGCAGGTCCGGCTCGAGCCCGACTACCCGATCTTCCAGGCCGTGCCGCTGCCGCGCAGCCTCTACAGCGACGAGACCATGCACTCGGTGGCGGTGAAGACCCGCCTCGCCGACCTGACCGAGGACGACTGGGCTGACTACGAGGACACGGTGGTGCGGCCGAACGTCGATCCGAACCGCCAGCGCGGCGCCTATGCCATGCGCACGCGCAAGCGCCGCAAGGGCGACGCGCCGCACGCCGTCATGGCCGGCAGCGACGAGGACTGATTACCCGACGCACGAAGGTTTCACCTCCGTGCGCCAGCCATGAGCGTTCCCTTGGCGCGCAGCCGCCATACCAGCCCTGCGCGCGATCCCGTCCCTTCAGAACGGGATGTCGTCGTCGAGGTCCGCCCCGCCCTTCTTCGGCTCCCAGCCGCCCTGCCGGCCGCCGCCGCTCCGCGCCGCCGCGGGCTGGCGCGGCGCATAACCGCCCGGATCATCCTCCGCCCCGGCCCCGCCACCACGGCCGTCGAGCAGCGTGAGCTCGCCCCGGAACCGGCCGATCACCACCTCGAAGATCTCGCGCTCGTTGCCATCCTTGTCGGTGTACTTGCGGCTCTCCAGGCTGCCCTCGATGTAGACCTTGCTGCCCTTGCGCAGGTACTTCTCGGCGATCTCACCCAGCTTCTCGTTGTAGATCGCCACGCGGTGCCACTGCGTCTTCTCCTTCCGCTCGCCTGAATTGCGATCGGTCCAGGATTCGCTGGTGGCGACCGAGAAGGTCACAACCCGCCCGCCCGACTGCTGCATGGTCCGCACCTCGGGGTCGCGGCCGAGATTCCCCACCAGGATCACCTTGTTGACGCTGCCCGCCATGACCGGCCCCTTCCTTGCACCTCGCGCGCGACTGTAGGGCCTCCGCCCCGGCCCGTCCAACGACGGCGCCTGCCCTGCACTCTCGTCACTTGCGCCGCCGCCCCCATCTCTGGCCCACTCCGTTCCCCTTTCGTCCCCCGGGTGGCCCATGACCGACTCGATCCGCGTGCGCGGCGCGCGCGAGCACAACCTGAAGAATGTCGATGTCGAGATCCCGCGCCACAGCCTGACCGTGATCACCGGCCTCTCCGGCTCGGGCAAGTCCTCGCTCGCCTTCGACACCATCTACGCCGAGGGCCAGCGCCGCTATGTCGAGAGCCTCTCGGCCTATGCGCGCCAGTTCCTCGAACTGATGCAGAAGCCGGACGTGGACGCGATCGAGGGGCTCTCGCCCGCGATCTCGATCGACCAGAAGACCACGTCCCGCAACCCGCGCTCGACCGTCGGTACCGTCACCGAGATCCACGACTACATGCGCCTGCTGTGGGCGCGCGTGGGCGTGCCCTACTCGCCCGCCACCGGCCTGCCGATCGAGGCGCAGACCGTCAGCCAGATGGTGGACAAGGTGCTGGCCATGCCCGAGGGCTCGCGGCTGCTGCTGCTCGCCCCCGTCGTGCGCGGCCGCAAGGGCGAATACCGCAAGGAGCTCGCCGAGTTGCAGAAGCGGGGCTTCCAGCGCGTCAAGGTGGACGGGCAGTTGCACGACATCGACGCCGTGCCGGCGCTCGACAAGAAGCGCAAGCACGACATCGAGGTGGTGGTGGACCGCCTGGTCGTGCGCGAGGGGATCGCGCCGCGGCTCGCCGACAGTTTCGAGACCGCCCTGGCGCTGGCCGACGGCATCGCCTTCACCGAGAACGCCGACAGCGGCGAGCGCACCACCTTCAGCGCCAAGTTCGCCTGTCCGGTCTCGGGCTTCACCATCGCCGAGCTGGAGCCGAGGCTGTTCAGCTTCAACAACCCCGCCGGCGCCTGCCCCGCCTGCGACGGGCTCGGCGTCACCACCTTCTTCGATCCCGAGCTCGTGGTGCCCGACGAACGGCTCTCGCTCGCCGAGGGCGCGATCGCGCCGTGGGAGAACACCTCCTCGCCCTACTACCGCCAGACCCTGGAGAGCCTGGCGAAGCACCTGAAGGTCTCGACGCGCACGCCCTGGAAGGACCTGCCCGAGCGCGCGCGCGACGCCATCCTCAACGGGACCGGCGAGACACCCGTCACCATGCGCTACGAGGATGGCTTGCGCGCCTACGAGACGAAGAAGCCGTTCGAGGGGGTCGTCGCCAACCTGGAACGGCGCTGGCGCGAAACGGACAGCGCCTGGGTGCGCGAGGAGCTTGCCCGCTTCCAGGGCGAGGCGCCCTGCGAGGCCTGCTCCGGCTACCGCCTGAAGCCCGAGGCGCTGGCGGTGAAGATCGCGGGCAAGCACATCGGCGAGGTCTCGGCCTTCTCGATCCGCGAGGCGGATGCCTGGTTCCGCGCGCTCCCTGACCACCTCACGCCGCAACGCCAGGAGATCGCGCGCCGCATCCTGCGCGAGATCACCGAGCGGCTCGGCTTCCTCAACGACGTTGGCCTCGACTACCTCACCCTCGCGCGCGGCTCGGCCAGCCTCTCGGGCGGCGAGAGCCAGCGCATCCGCCTCGCCTCGCAGATCGGCTCGGGCCTCACCGGCGTGCTCTACGTGCTCGACGAGCCCTCGATCGGGCTGCACCAGCGCGACAACGAGCGCCTGCTCGGCACGCTCAAGCGCCTGCGCGACATCGGCAACACCGTGATCGTGGTGGAGCACGACGAGGACGCGATCCGCTCGGCCGATCACCTGGTCGACATGGGGCCCGGGGCCGGCCTGCATGGCGGCGAGGTGGTGGCCTCCGGCCCGCCCGAGACCGTGTTCGCCAATCCGCGCAGCCTGACCGCCGACTACATGGCGGGCCGCAAGCGCATTCCCGTGCCGGCGCGACGACGGCTTGCGGACCCGAAGCGGACCCTGCGCGTGGTCGGTGCGCGCGGCAACAACCTCAAGGAGGTCACGGTCGGCTTCCCGCTCGGCACGCTCACCTGCATCACCGGCGTCTCGGGCGGGGGCAAATCCACCCTCGTGATCGACACGCTCTACAAGGCGGTGTCGCGCCGGCTGATGGGGGCGCGCGAACATCCCGCGCCGCATGACCGGATCGAGGGGATCGAGCACCTCGACAAGGTGATCGACATCGACCAGTCGCCGATCGGCCGCACGCCGCGCTCCAACCCCGCGACCTACACGGGCGCCTTCGCCCCCATCCGCGACTGGTTCGCTGAACTGCCCGAGTCGCGCCAGCGCGGCTACAAGCCCGGGCGCTTCAGCTTCAACGTGAAGGGCGGCCGCTGCGAGGCCTGCCAGGGCGACGGCGTGATCAAGATCGAGATGCACTTCCTGCCGGACGTCTATGTCACCTGCGACGCCTGCAAGGGCAAACGCTACAACCGCGAAACGCTGGAGATCCAGTTCCGGCACAAGTCGATCGCCGACGTGCTCGACATGACCGTGGAGGAGGGTGTCACGTTCTTCCAGGCGGTGCCGTCGATCCGCGACAAGCTGCGCACGCTGAACGAGGTGGGCCTCAGCTACGTGAAGCTCGGCCAGCCGGCGACCACGCTCTCGGGCGGCGAGGCGCAGCGGGTGAAGCTCGCCAAGGAGCTGTCGCGCCGCGCCACGGGGCGCACGCTCTACATCCTCGACGAGCCGACCACCGGGCTGCATTTCGAGGATGTGCGCAAGCTGCTGGAGGTGCTGCACACGCTGGTGGAGGCGGGCAACACCGTACTGGTGATCGAGCACAATCTCGAAGTGATCAAGACCGCGGACTGGATCGTCGATCTCGGCCCCGAGGGCGGTGATGGCGGCGGGCGCATCGTCGCCCAAGGCACGCCCGAGCAGGTGGCGGCGACCCCGGGCAGCCACACCGGACGGTTCCTCGCCCCGGTGCTGGCGCGCGACGGGCAGGCGGCACCGCTCGCGGTGCCGAAGCGGCGGCGCGCGAGCGGCTGAGGCTGCGGCGCCCCAGCGCGCAGGATGCGGAAGGTCGGGCGCCCCGGTCAGGCGCTCGATCAGGCCCGGATCGTCCTCGCGCACATTGCCGACGCGCAGCGCGACCGGCCAGGCAATCAGGGCCTCGTCCGGGTACGGTCGCAGCAGGGCGCGCAGACGCTCCGGCGTGGCCGCCGCCTCGCCGAGCCAGGCGGACACCTCGAATAACCGGCCGGCTGGATGCTGCTGAGGGTCGTTGGGGGCGGCCGCGCTTGCGAGTGTGCCGGTTTCGAGCCTCTGCGGGGCTCTGCGGCGCAGGCTACGGGGGTTTTTCCGACGCCATGCCCGATCAAGCGGGCGCGGCTCTCCCCTCGATCCAGACCAGGCGGCGCATGTGGACACCTCCGATAACCGGTGTTTAGGCGCGTTGCTGGCGATTGGGTCGGCGTGAGTGGTGCGGTGATGCCGCGAGATGGGCGATGTGCGGTTGGCTGGGCCGCCCGCCGGCGCCTGCTCTGTCCTGCGAAAGGCTCAGGCGGGCAGGCTGTGCCTGTCGAGCCAGCACCATCGCTTCATGTTGTAGGCTCAGGACTCATTGTCCGAGCCAGAAGGTGACGGAGGCGGCGAGCGTGATGGCTGCGAAGAAGGTGTGCGCGCAGCGGTCGTAGCGCATGGCGATGCGTCGCCAGTCCTTGAGCCTGCCGAACATGATCTCGATGCGGTGGCGCTGGCGATAGAGCGCGGGATCGTGGGGGATGGGCCGCTTGCGCGAGCGGGTCGAGGGGATGCAGGGCGTGATGCCGCGGTTCTGCAAGGCGGTGCGGAAGCGGGCGCTGTCGTAGCCACGGTCGGCGATCAGCTCGCGGGCTGGCGGCAGTCGCGGGAGCATGATGGCAGCCCCTCGATGGTCGCTGGCCTGGCCCTCGGTGAGCAGCAGGACCACGGGTCGTCCCTGGCCGTCGCAGGCGGCGTGGAGCTTGGAGTTCAGGCCGCCCTTGGTTCGCCCGATACAGCGGGGAAAAGCCCCTTTTTCAGCAGGCTGGCAGCGGTGCGGTGCGCCTTGAGGTGGGTGCTGTCGATCATCAGGCGCTCGGGCACACCGCCCTCGGCGGCCAGGACCTCGAAGATGCGGTCGAACACGCCCATACGGCTCCGGCGGACAAAGCGGTTGTAGAGGGTCTTGTAGGGTCCGTAGGCCGCGGGCGCATCACGCCAGCGCAGGCCGTGGCGGATGACGTAGATGATGCCGCT
>NZ_KB899929.1 GCF_000378465.1 Elioraea tepidiphila DSM 17972 | reverse complement strand
GGCGTCGCCGCGCACCATGAGGCCGCGGCGCCGTGCTGCCGGTCGCGCGATACAACTGCGACCAACGCACCGCGCTCGCCACGCTCACCGAGAACAGCTTGGCCGCCTCGCGGCAACTCGCGCCATTCCGCATGGCCGCCACGACGCGATCACGCAGATCACAGGACAGGGCTCGGGTCATCGGCTGCTGGCCTCCAGCCCAGCCAGCAGCTTGAATCAGAAAACCAAACGCGCCGGAACACCCAATCCGATTCCACCAGAAGGAATCAGGCTCTAGACGAGGGCAACGCCAGAACCGGACGTGCCGGCACCGCCGGCCGGGCAGGCGTCAGTCGCAGGCGCATCCCGGAGTCGCCGCGGTGCTGCCGCGCACGACATGGTGATCGATCCACTCGGCCACCAGCAGCCGCGCCTCGCTCACCGAGGCCTCCGGATGGTGGATGCGGTAGAGCGTGGTGCAGGCGCGGAACGCCTCGGGGTCGGCCGCCCCGTGCGCGCGCAACTCGCGATACGCCGACACGACGGCGCGTTCGCAGCGGCGGGCAATGTGGCTGAAGTCGCGGCCCATCCGAGGTCTCCGGCGTCAGTTGCGACTCACTCGCAACTGGTACCCCAAGTTATACCGGACCAATCTGTTCCTCTTCAAGCGGGCGACACCGGAGCGTGTCAGCCCGCCGCGACGACCTCGGCGATCGCGCGTCCGACATCGACCGTGCCGGCCTGGCCGCCCATGTCGCGCGTGCGCGGGCCGCGCTCGAGCACGGTCTCGATCGCCGCCACGATCGCCGCTGCCGCGGCGGTCTCGCCGAGATGCTCGAGCATCATCGCGCCCGACCAGATCTGCCCGACGGGATTGGCGATCCCCTTGCCGGCGATGTCCGGCGCCGAGCCGTGCACCGGCTCGAACATCGAGGGATAGCGCTTCTCCGGATCGATGTTCGCCGAGGGTGCGATACCGATCGACCCGGCGACGGCGGGGCCGAGATCGGAGAGGATGTCGCCGAACAGGTTCGAGCCGACCACCACGTCGAACCAGTCCGGGTGCTGGACGAAATGCGCGCACAGGATGTCGATGTGGTACTGGTCCTGACGCACATCGGGGTAGTCCTTGCCGATCGCGGCGAAGCGCTCGTCCCAGTAGGGCATGGTGAAGGTGATGCCGTTCGACTTGGTCGCGCTCGTCAGGTGCTTCTTCGGCCGCGCGCGGGCGAGGTCGAACGCGTAGCGCAGGATGCGGTCCACGCCGACGCGGGTGAACACGCTCTCCTGCATCACGAACTCGCGCTCGGTGCCCTCGAACATCCGCCCGCCCTGCGACGAGTACTCGCCCTCGGTGTTCTCGCGCACGACGACGAAGTCGATGTCCTCGGGGCCGCGATTGGCGAGCGGCGTCCTCGCACCCGGCATCAGCTTGCACGGGCGCATGTTCACGTACTGGTCGAAGCCGCGCCGGATCGGGATCAAGAGCCCCCAGAGCGAGACGTGGTCCGGCACGCCCGGCCAGCCGACCGCGCCGAGGAAGATCGCATCGCTCTCGCGCAGCCGGTCGAGACCGTCTTCGGGCATCATCCGCCCGGTCTTCTGGTATGTTTCGCAGGACCAGTCGTACTCGGCGAGGGTGAGGCCGAAGCCGAAGCGCCGGGCCGCGGCGTCGAGCACGCGCAATCCCTCCGGCACGACTTCCTTGCCGATCCCGTCCCCGGGGATCACGGCCAGGCGATAGCTGCGGTCGGGCATCGGTGCTTCCTCGTTGGGGACGGATGGCGGCGGAGAGTGACGAGGCGACGGGATCGGGTCAATCTGTCGGTCGGGAGGCCGAGCCATGCAGGACAGGGAGGCGATCCGGACGCGGCTCAAGGCCGAGCGCGCGCTCCTCGAGCAGATGAGCCAGGGCGCGGCCGAGCTGCGCGCGCCGGTGGATGTCGATCAGCAGAGCGTCGGGCGGCTGTCGCGCATGGACTCGCTCCAGGTGCAGGCCATGGCGCTCGCGACCGAGGAGCGCAGGCGCCAGCAGATCGCCCGCATCGACGCCGCGCTGAAGAGGCTCGACGAGGGCACCTATGGCGAGTGCGTGATCTGCGGCGGGACGATCGCGCCGAAGCGCCTGGAGCTCGACCCCGCGGTGCCGACCTGCATCACCTGCGCGGCACGATCGGGATAGACTGGACATCAGACCGGGCACACCGCGTCGCAAGGAGATCCCGTGTCCGTACCCGTCCTGCTCGACACGCCCCAGCCGTTCCGGGACTTCGCGCGGTCGGTGCAGCGCCTCTCGCCGCTGCGCGCGCGCATCGCCGCCGCCTGTCGCCGCGCCGAGCCCGAGTGCCTGCCGCCGTTGATCGAGGCGGCAACGCTCGCGCCTGATCAGCAGGCGGAGGTTCAGCGTACCGCCCGCGCGCTGGTCGAGGCGCTGCGCGCGAAGGGCAGGCGCGGCACGGTCGAGGCGCTGATGCAGGAATTCGCGCTCTCCTCGCAGGAGGGCGTTGCGCTGATGTGCCTCGCCGAGGCGCTCCTGCGGATTCCCGACGCGCCGACCCGCGACGCGCTGATCCGCGACAAGATCGCGACCGGCGACTGGCGCGCGCATCTCGGCCATTCGCCCTCGCTCTTCGTCAACGCCGCGACCTGGGGGCTGCTGATCACCGGCCGGCTGACGGCGACGCGCAGCGAGTCCGGGCTCGCGGGCGCGCTGACGCGGCTGATCCTGCGCGGCGGCGAGCCGGTGATCCGCATGGGCGTCGATGTCGCGATGCGCATGCTGGGCGAGCAGTTCGTCACCGGCCAGACCATCGAGGAGGCGATCGGAAACAGCCGCGCGCTGGTCGAGCGCGGCTTCACGCACTCCTACGACATGCTGGGCGAGGCCGCGCTCACGGCAGCCGATGCGGCGGCGTATCGGCAGAGCTACGAGGCCGCGATCCACGCGATCGGGAAGGAGTCCGCAGGGCGCGGCCCCTATGCCGGTCCGGGCATCTCGATCAAGCTCTCCGCGCTGCACCCGCGCTACAGCCGCAGCCAGCGCGGCCGCGTGATGGCGGAGCTGCTGCCGCGGCTGCACGATCTCGCGCGGCTCGCGCAGCGCCACGACATCGGCCTGAACATCGACGCGGAGGAGGCGGAGCGGCTCGACCTCTCCCTCGACCTGTTCGAGGCGCTCGCCCTCGCGCCCGATCTCGCGGGCTGGCAGGGGCTCGGCTTCGTCGTGCAGGCCTACCAGAAGCGCGCGCCCTTCGTGATCGACTGGCTGCTCGATCTCGCCCGGCGCTCCGGCCACCGGCTGATGATCCGGCTGGTGAAGGGCGCCTACTGGGACAGCGAGATCAAGCGCGCGCAGGTGGACGGGCAGGCGGATTTCCCGGTCTTCACGCGCAAGATCCACACCGATGTCAGCTACCTCGCCTGCGCGCGCAAGCTGCTCGACGCGCGCGAGAGCGTGTTCCCGCAATTCGCCACCCATAACGCCCAGACGCTGGCGAGCATCCTCGCGATGGCGGGCTCTGCGTTCCGGCTCGGCGACTACGAGTTCCAGTGCCTCCACGGCATGGGCGAGCCGCTCTACGAGGAGGTCGTGGGGGCGGACCGGCTCGACCGGCCCTGCCGCATCTACGCCCCGGTCGGCACGCACGAGACGCTGCTGCCCTATCTCGTGCGGCGCCTGCTGGAGAACGGCGCCAATTCGAGCTTCGTCAACAGAATCGGCGATGCCTCGGTGCCGGTGGAGGGGCTGATCGCCGATCCGGCTGCCGAGGCGGCGAAGATCGTGCCGGTGGGCGCGCCGCATCCGCGCATCGCGCTGCCGCGCGCGCTGTTCCGCGATCGCGCGAACAGCGCCGGGCTCGATCTGACGGACGAGCGGCGCCTCGCCGCCCTCGCCGACACGCTGATCCGCTGCACCGCGACGCGGCTGCACGCGAGGCCTTTGCTCGGTGCCGGGTCACCGGCATCGGGACCTTGCCGCGAGCTGCGCAACCCCGCCAACCGCTCCGACATCGTCGGGACCTGCGAGGATGCGACCGACGTCGCCATCGCGGCGGCGCTCAACGTGGCCGAGGCGGCGCAGCCCGGATGGCAGGCGACGCCGCCGGCGCAGCGCGCGGCCCTGCTGCTGGCGGCCGCCGAGCGGATGGAAGCGCGTATCGACGACCTGATCGGCCCGATCGTGCGCGAGGCCGGCAAGACGCTGCCGAACGCGGTGGGCGAGGTGCGCGAGGCGGTGGATTTCCTGCGCTACTACGCCGCTGCCGTGCGCGACGGCTTCGACACCGCCACACACCGCCCGCTCGGTCCGATCGCCTGCATCAGCCCGTGGAACTTCCCGCTCGCGATCTTCACCGGCCAGGTGGCCGCCGCGCTCGCGGCCGGCAACGTGGTGCTGGCCAAGCCCGCCGAGGAGACGCCGCTGATCGCCTCCCTCGCGGTCGGCCTGCTGCACGAGGCGGGGGTGCCGGCCGGCGCGGTGCAGCTCTTGCCGGGCGACGGCAGGGTCGGCGCGGCGCTGGTCTCTGATCCGCGCGTGCGCGGCGTGATGTTCACCGGCTCGACCGAGGTCGCGCGGCTGATCAACCGCACGCTCGCGGAGCGGCTGAACCCCGACGGCCGGCCCGTGCCGCTGATCGCCGAGACCGGCGGGCAGAACGCGATGATCGTCGACAGCTCCGCCCTGCCCGAGCAGGTGGTGGCCGACGTGATCGCCTCCGCCTTCGACAGCGCGGGGCAGCGCTGCTCGGCGCTGCGCGTGCTCTGCCTGCAGGACGACATCGCCGAGCGCGTGCTCGCGATGCTGAAGGGCGCGATGGCGGAGCTCGCCATCGGCAACCCGGACCGCCTCTCCACCGATATCGGGCCGGTGATCACCGACGAGGCGCGCGCGACGATCCTCGCCCATGTCGCCGCGATGCGGGCCAAGGGGCATCGCGTGCATGCGCTCGACCTGCCGGAGGCCTGCCGCGAGGGCAGCTTCGTCGCGCCGACCCTGATCGAGCTCGATGACATCGGCGAACTCGGCCGCGAGGTGTTCGGCCCGGTGCTGCATGTGGTGCGGTTCGCGCGCGACGAGCTCGACGCCCTGATCGACCGCATCAACGCGACCGGCTACGGGCTCACCTTCGGCGTGCATTCGCGCATCGACGAGACGATCGCACGCGCGACCGACCGCATCCATGCCGGCAACATCTACGTCAACCGCACGATCATCGGCGCCGTCGTGGGCGTGCAGCCCTTCGGCGGGCATGGTCTGTCCGGCACCGGGCCGAAGGCCGGCGGCCCGCTCTATCTGCGCCGCCTGCTCGCGGCGCGACCGCCGGAACCGGCGCTGCCGGCGGGAGCCCCGCCGGACATCACGGCCGAGTGGATCGCCTGGCTGGAGGGCGGGAGCCATGGGGACGCCGCCGCGCGTTGCCGTCACTACGCACGCGCCTCGCGTCTCGGCCTGCGGCTTGAGCTGCCGGGACCGGTCGGCGAGAGCAACGTCTACCGGCTGCACCCGCGCGGGAACGTGCTCTGCTTGGCGGCAAGCGCATTCGGACTGCTCGCGCAGATCGGCGCGGTGCTGGCGACGGGCAACCGTGCCCATGTCTTCGCACCCGGGCACCGCGCGCTGCTCGACCGGTTTCCCGAGACCGTGCGCCGACACGTCACGATCGTGGAGCGTGCCGACGCGGCGTCCTGCGCGGCGGTGCTGGTCGAGGGCGAGGCAGACACGCTGCGCGCGTTCGCGCGCGAGGTCGCCGCGCTCGACGGGCCGGTCCGGCCGGTCTTCGTGATCAGTCCCGCCTCCGTCGGGGCGGTCGGCGATGACGATCTGGCGTGTCTGCTGATGGCGGAGCGGGCCGTCAGCACGAATACGGCCGCGGCGGGCGGCAATGCCAGCCTGATGACCATCGCCTGAACGCGAAGGTCAGTGGAAGTCGCGGCTGCCGGGCAGGAAACGGCCCGGCGCCGGACCGAGGCGCGGCCGTTTCGGTGGCGTGACGCGCGGATCGTTGTGCGCCGGACGTCGCACCTCGTCGGCGCGCGCCATCGCGCCGTCCCAGGTCGTCTCGTCGTCCCCCGTCTCGTGCAGCGTGGCGAGCAGCGTCGTGCGGTTCTCGATCCGCCGCGCGCGGATGTGGATGATCGGCGCCGCCCCGTAGTCCTGCCGCTCGATCACGCCCTCCACCACCATCAGCCGCGCGCCCAGGATCGCGGCGCGGTCGCGCCGCAGCACGTCCGGCATCACCACCAGGTTGGCATGGCCGTGCTCGTCCTCGAGGGTGACGAACACCACGCCCTTGGCGCTGCCGGGGCGCTGACGCACCAGCACGAGCCCGGCCAGGCGCACGCGCGATCCCGGTCGCGCCGCGAGCAGCGCGCGCGTGTCGGCGCAGCGCAGCGCCGTCAGCTCAGGCCGCAGCAGCGCCAGGGGATGCGCCTTCAGCGACAGCGCGACCGTGGCGTAGTCGGCGACCACCTGCTCGCCCAGGGTCATCGCCGGCAGGCGAGGCGCAGGTTCGGCGAACAGATCGCCCTCGGCCCCGGCCAGCAGCGGCGTGGGCGGCGCGATCGCACGCGCCTGCCACAGCGCCTCGCGACGCGACAGCCCGAGCGAGGCGAAGCCGTCCGCCGCGGCGAGCCGTTCGATCGGCGCGCGGTCGAGCCGCGTACGCCGTGCCAGTTCCTCGACGCTGTCGAAGGGGCGCGCATTGCCGGCGGCACGCGCCGCGACGAGTGCCTGCGCCTCGGCCTCCTTCAGCCCCGACACCTCGCGCAGGCCGAGCCGCAGCGCGACCCCACCCGCGCTCTCGGCGCAGGGTTCCAATGTGCAGTCCCACAGGCTCGCGTTCACGTCCGGCGGCCGCACCACCACGCCATGGTTGCGCGCATCGCGCACGATCTGCGCCGGCGCGTAGAACCCCATGGGCTGGCTGTTCAGCAGTGCGGCCGCGAACACCGTCGGGTAATGGCATTTGATCCAGGCCGAGACATAGACCAGCAGCGCGAAGGACGCGGCATGGCTCTCGGGGAAGCCATAGGTGCCGAAGCCCTCGATCTGCTTGAAGCAGCGCTCGGCGAAGTCGCGGTCGTAGCCGCGCGCGGCCATGCCCTCGATCAGCTTGTCGCGGAAGGTGTGGATCGTGCCGACATTGCGGAACGTCGCCATCGCGCGGCGCAGCCGGTCGGCCTCGTCGGGCGTGAACCCGGCGGCGACGATCGCGATCTTCATCGCCTGCTCCTGGAACAGCGGCACGCCGAGCGTCCGGCCGAGCACCGCCTCCAGCTCGGGCGAGGGAAAGGTCACCGC
Organism: Elioraea tepidiphila DSM 17972; assembly: GCF_000378465.1. Taxonomy (GTDB): domain Bacteria; phylum Pseudomonadota; class Alphaproteobacteria; order Acetobacterales; family Acetobacteraceae; genus Elioraea; species Elioraea tepidiphila. Next base: position 87,996 of record NZ_KB899929.1, on the reverse strand, counting down.
CTCCTCGCCGTTCCGTCGCCGCAGATACGGATGCACCATGTCGCCCTGGATCGGACCCGGGCGGACGATCGCGACCTCGATCACCAGGTCGTAGAACGTGGCGGGCTTCAGCCGCGGCAGCATCGCCATCTGCGCCCGGCTCTCGACCTGGAACACGCCAAGCGAGTCGGCGCGCGAAAGCATCGCATAGACGGACTGGTCCTCGGGCGGCACGGCCGCGAGCGTGTAGCGACGGCCGTGATGCGCGGCGATCAGGTCGAACGCCTTGCGGATGCAGGTGAGCATCCCGAGCGCCAGCACATCGACCTTGAGGATGCCCAGCGCGTCGATGTCGTCCTTGTCCCACTCGATCGTCGTGCGGTCCGCCATCGCTGCATTGGCGACCGGGCAGAGCTCGACCAGCGGGCCGCGCGTGATCACGAACCCGCCGACATGCTGGGAGAGATGGCGCGGGAAACCGACCAGCTCCTCGGCGAGCGCGAGTGTCGTCATGAGCCGATCGTCCGTGCGGTCGAGCCCCAGCGCCTCGACGTGATCGGCAGGCGTTCCCTCGCGTCCGGGGCCCCAGGCTTCCTTGGCAATGCGCGCGGTGACGTCCTCGGACAGCCCCATCGCGCGCCCGACCTCGCGGATCGCCATGCGATGGCGCCAGTGGATCACGGTGGCAGCCAAGGCGGCGCGTTCGCGCCCGTAGCGCGCGTAGATCCACTGGATCACCTCCTCGCGCCGTTCGTGCTCGAAATCGACGTCGATGTCGGGCGGCTCGTTGCGCGCGGCCGAAACGAAGCGCTCGAACAGCAGGTCGTGCCTCGCCGGATCGACCGCGGTGATGCCGAGCGCGTAGCACACCGCCGAGTTGGCGGCCGAGCCGCGACCTTGGCAGAGGATCTCCCGCTCGCGGGCGAAACCGACGATCTCGTGCACGGTGAGGAAATAGGGCGCGTAGTCCAGACGCTCGATCAACGCGAGCTCGTGCTCGATGCGTGCCCGCACCTCCGTCGGCACGCCGCCTGGCCAGCGTTCCGCCGCCCCTTCCCACGTGCGCGCGATCAGCGTCTGCTGCGGTGTCTGGCCGGGCTCGGCGATCTCCTCGGGATACTCGTAGCGCAGCTCGTCGAACGAGAAGGAGCAAGCGCGGACGATGTCGAGCGTGCGCGCAACCGCCTCCGGATGGCGCCGGAACAGGCGCGCGACCTCCTCCGGCGCCTTGAGATGACGCTCGGCGTTCGCCTCCGCCGCGCGCCCAAGCGCATCGACGGTGCAGCGCAGCCGGATCGCGCTCAGCACATCGGCAAGCGGGCGGCGCGCGGGCGCATGGAAACGCACATCGCCGAGCGCGACGAGCGGCGTGCCGCAGGCGGCGGCCAATGCGGAGAGATCGTCGAGCCGGCGCTGGTCGTTGCCGCGATACCGCACGCTCGCGCCGAGATGCAGCGGCAGGGTCGTGCGGCCGGCGAGGGAGGCGGCATCGGCACGCAATCGTTCATTAAATGTTCCGGGGTCGCTTTCGGGCGGCAGCGCGACCAGCACCTGCCCCTCCGCGTGCGCCAGCAGATCCGCACGGCCGATCCGGCACTCGCCCTTGGGCGCGCGCTGCCGGCCGAGCGAGATCAGCCGACAGAGCCGGCCCCAGGCAGCGCGATCGGTCGGGTAGCAGAGGAACGACGTGCCATCCTCGAGATCGAGCCGAGCGGCGGGCAGGACGCGCAGGCCCTGCGCCTTCGCTGCGACGTGCGCGCGCACCAGTCCGGCGACCGAGTTGCGGTCGGTGATCGCGAGCGCGGCAAGCCCGAGCGCGCGTGCGGTGAGCACCAGTTCGTCGGCGTGGCTCGCCCCTTCGAGGAAGGAGAAGTTCGAGAGCGCCTGAAGTTCGGCATAGGCGACGGCCATGGCGCAGAGCCTACAGGAGTTCGCTGTAGGGCAGGAACGCGACCTGATCGCCGGGGGCGACGCCGGTCGCCGCCTCGTCGAGCTCGACCAGCCCGTCGGTCCGGACCAGCGAGGAGAGCAGCCCCGCGCCCTCGCGCGGGAAGTTGCGCGCCTCGACCGCGCCCCCCTCGCCCGGCACCAGGCTCGCGCGCACATACTCGCGCCGCCCGGCTTTCTTGCGGTAGCGGAACGCGGCACGCACGGGGAAGCGCAGCGGCGGCACCGCCGTCCCGCCCGCGAGCAGCAATGCGAGCGGGCGGACCACGTGCACGAAGGTCACCACCACCGCGACCGGATTGCCCGGCAGCCCGGCGAAGGCGGTGCCGCCCACCTGGCCGAGCGCCACGGGCCGGCCCGGCTTGATGGCGAGCCGCCAGAAGAACAGGGACCCCGCCGCCTCGACCGCCGCCTTCACATGATCCTCCTCGCCGGTCGAGACGCCGCCGGAGGTCAGCAGCAGGTCATGCGCGGGCGCGGCCTCGGCGAGGGCCGAGGCCACGGCCTCGGCGCGGTCCGGCAGGATGCCGAGATCGGTCACCGCGCAGCCGAGCCGCGTGAGCGCCGCGTGCAGGGTGAAGCGGTTGCTGTCGTAGACCTTGAGCGGCGGCAGGGCCGCGCCGGGCGGGGCGAGCTCGTCGCCGGTCGAGAACAGCGCGACGCGCAGCCGCGCCCGTACGGCGATCGCGTCGCACCCGAGGGCCGCCGCCATGCCGACATCCTGTGGTCGCAGCAGACGCCCGGCCGGCAGCGCAACGGTGCCTTTCGGCACATCCTCGCCCGCGTCGCGCGCATTCGCCCCGCGCTTGAGCCCGGCGCGCAGCCGCACCCGTCCGTCGGGCAACACCTCGGCATCCTCCTGCATCATCACCGTGTCCGCGCCCTCGGGCATGGGTGCGCCGGTGAAGATGCGGACCGCCTCGCCCGGACGGATCGGGCGCCCGAGCGCGCCGCCCGCCGGCACGCGCGCGCCGACGGGCAGGATCGTGTCGGCGTCGGGCGCGAGGTCGGCGTGGCGGACGGCATAGCCGTCCACGGCGCTGTTGGCGAAGGGCGGCAGATCGACCGCGGCGATCACGTCCTCGGCGAGGATGCGCCCGGCCGCCTCGTGCAGCGTCACGCGTTCGATGCCGGTGACAGGACGGAGCCGCGCGCGCAGCTCGGCCAGCGCCTCGTCCACCGGCATGAGCGCGCCGCCGAACGCGAAGCAGTCGTCCGAGAGCTGCGCCATGCGCTCAGCCCACGGCGCGCGCGCGCGCGGCGATCCCGACCGCGCGAACCACGAACCCCGCGATCGCGTCGATCTCGTCGAGCCCGAACTGCGGCAGCGCGCATCCTGGCACCGCGCCATCCGAGGCGACGGCGAGGATCTGCGGATCCTCCGGGAACAGCGGCGGCTTGCCGGTGGCCGCGCGCCAGACCTCGATCTTGGGATGCGGGTTGCGCTTGAACCCTTCCACCAGCACGAGATCGACCGGGCTCATGCGCGCCAGCAGCTCGGGCAGCGCCGGCTCGGGCACGCCGCGCAGCTCGTGCATCAGCGCCCAGCGATTGGCCGAGCCGATCAGCACCTCGGTGGCACCGGCGCGGCGATGCTCGTAGCTGTCCTTGCCCGGCCGATCGACATCGAAGCCGTGATGCGCGTGCTTCACGGTCGAGACGCTGAGCCCGCGCGCGACCAGCGCCGGGATCAGCCGCACGAGCAGCGTGGTCTTGCCCGAGCCGGACCAGCCGGTGATGCCGAAGACCTTCATGCGCACAGTCTGCGGCCGGCGGAGGGGCTCCGCCGGCCGGTTCCTCTCGGTCGCGCGCGGCTCAGTCGGCGCCGGCGCTGCGCGCCCCCGAGGGTGCGGCCGCGTCGCGCCCGCCGCTCATCATCTCGTCGACCCAGAGGCTGTGATGCTCCTTGGCCCAGTTCAGATCGACCCGCCCGGAGCCCATCGCGGCGAAGGCCCCCTCCATGCCGAGCGAGCCGATATAGATGTGCGCGAGGATGATCGCGATCAGCACCAGCGAGATGATCCCGTGCAGCTGGATCGCGAGCTGCATCCCGGCCATGTCGGTGGCGATGAACTGGAACGGGAACATCATGATGTAGCCGGTGACCGCGATCGCCGCCCCGCCCAGCACCACCGACCAGAAGATCAGCTTCTGCCCGGCATTGAACTTCCTCGCCGGCGGATGCGCGCTGCCGATCAGCCCGCCGCCCTGCGCGAACCATTGCGCATCGACGCGCGAGGGCAGGTTGTCCTTGATCCAGATCACCAGCATCAGGGCGATGCCGAGGGTGAACGGGAAGGACAGGAAGTTGTGCGCGACCTTGCCGAGCTCGGACCAGGCGGTGAAGGTGTCGGGGCCCAGGATCGGCAGCAGCAGCTCGCGCCCGAAGGTGATGTTGAGCCCGGTGATGCCGAGCACGATGAAGGTCGAGGCGGTCAGCCAGTGCGCGAACCGTTCGACCCCGTTGAAGCGCTGGATGGTGCGCCCCGAAGGCCCGGCGGAGATGCGGATCGTGCCGCGCACCAGATAGAAGATCACCAGCACCACCAGCATGCCGCCGACGGCGATGCCGCCGATCCACTTCATCGTCGAGCGCCAGAAGGTCTGGAAGTCGCGCCCGGCCGGCTGGATCAGCATGGCGGCGCGCTGATCGGGGATCGTCACCCGCCCGCGCACATCGCCCTGGAGGTAGTTGAACAGCATCTGCTCGCTGGCGGCCGGCGGCGCGGCCGGCGCCTGCGCCAGCGCCTCGGGCGCGGTTGCCGGGGCGGCGGCAAGGCCGATGCCCAGCCCCAGCACGATCGCGACGAGCGCCGCGTGCAGCCGGGTGGTGATGCCCTTCATCCGGTGATCCTCCCGCGGAAGAGGCCGGCGGCGGGGTCCCATCCCGCCGCCGGCGCGATCCCAACTCAGCCTGCCACCATGTCCTTGTAGGCCGTGCGCCAGCCCCACGCGCCCGAGCCGTAGCCGCGCGTCGTCACACGCTCGGCGTAGATCTGGGCGATGATGTCGCCGTCGCCGGCGAGCAGCGCCTTGGTCGAGCACATCTCGGCGCAGAGCGGCAGCTTGCCCTGGGCGAGACGGTTCGAGCCGTACTTGGCGTACTCGGCGGCTGTGTTGTCGGCCTCGGGGCCGCCGGCGCAGTAGGTGCACTTGTCCATCTTGCCGCGGCTGCCGAAATTGCCGAGCCGCGGATACTGCGGCGCGCCGAACGGGCAGGCATAGAAGCAGTAGCCGCAGCCGATGCACAGATCCTTGGAGTGCAACACCACCCCGTCGGCGGTGGTGTAGAAGCAGTCGACGGGGCAGACCGCCGCGCAGGGCGCATCCGTGCAGTGCATGCACGCCATCGAGATCGAGCGCTCGCCCGGCTTGCCGTCATTGATGGTGACGACGCGCCGGCGGTTGATGCCCCAGGGCACCTCGTGCTCGTTCTTGCAGGCGGTGACGCAGGCGTTGCACTCGATGCAGCGGTCCGCGTCGCAGAGGAACTTCATGCGGGCCATGACGATCTCTCCTCCCTAGCCCTTCACGCCGCCCGGATCTGGCAGAGCGTGCACTTGGTCTCCTGCATCGAGGTGACCGGGTCGAAGCCGTAGCTGGTGACCGTGTTCGCGCTCTCGCCGAGCACGATCGGGTCGGTCCCCTGCGGGTATTTCGGACGCTGATCCTCCTGCATGAACCAGCCGGCGAAGTGGAACGGCATCCACACCACGCCGCGGCCGACGCGTTCGGTCACCAGCGCCTTGACGCGCAGGAACTTGTCGCGCGGCATCTCCGGCCCCTGCACCAGCACCCAGGCGCCATCGGTGATGTTGCGCGCGGCCGCGTCCGCCGGATTGATCTCGACGAACATGTCCTGTTGCAGTTCGGCCAGCCACTTGTTGGAGCGGGTTTCCTCGCCGCCGCCCTCGTACTCCACCAGACGGCCCGAGGTGAACACCAGCGGGAAGTCGCGCGGAATGTTCCGCTCGACCGCCTGCTTCTGCACCGTGTGGCCGATGTTCGGCGCGCGGTGTGCACGGAAGTTGTCGCGCGTCGGGTACTTCGCGACCAGATCGGGCCGCGGCGTGTAGATCGGCTCGCGGTGCACCGGGATCGGGTCGGGCAGGTTCCAGGCATTCGCCCGCGCCTTGCCGTTGCCGAACGGGATGCAGCCGTGCTCGAGCGCCACGCGCTGGATGCCGCCGGAGAGGTCGGTCGCCCAGGACACGTTGTCCGGGGCGTTGCCGCCGATCCGCTCGATGGTCGCGCGCTCCTCGTCGGTCAGGTCGGCATCCCAGCCGAGGCGCTTGAGTACGCCGTAGGTGAACTGCGGATAGCCGTCCTGGATCTGCGAGCCGACGGAGTAGCTGCCCTCGGCCAGCAGCGTCTCGCCGTTGCGCTCGACGCCGAAGCGCGCACGGAACGTGCCGCCGCCGTCCTTCACGTGCAGATGGGTGTTGTAGAGCTGGTGCGTGCCGGGATGACGGTACTCCGGCTTGCCCCAGCACGGCCAGGGCAGGCCGTAGTAGTCGCCGCGCACCTCCTCCGGTGCATCCGGCCCCGCGCGCAGCGTCACCAGGTCGAAGTGCTGCTGGTGGCGCATATGCGCCTTCAGCCGCTCCGGCGACTGGCCGCAATAGCCGGTGGACCAGCCGCCGCGGTTGATCTCGCGCAGCACGCTTTCCGCCTCCGGCTCCTTGCCGCGCACGGTGATGTTCTTGAACATCTCCTGCGCGAAGCCGAGTTTCTCGGCAAGGCGGTAGAGCGCCTCGTAGTCGGTCTTGCTCTCGAAGATCGGCTTGATGATCTGCTCGCCCCATTGCAGCGAGCGGTTCGAGGCGGTGCGGCTGCCGTTGCATTCGAGCTGTGTGCAGATCGGCAGCAGGTAGGTATTCTCGCGCCGATTGTGCAGCACCGCGAAGGTGGTCGGATGCGGGTCGGCGACGACCAGAAGGTCAAGCTTGTCGAGCGCCTTCTGCGCCTCGGGCATGCGCACCACGGTGTTGCCGCCATGGCCGAATACCACCATCGCGCGCAGGTTCGGCTGGCCCTGCTCCAACTGGTCCTGCGGCAGCATCGTGATGTCGAGATACCGGGTCGAGGTGATCCCGGGCATCTCCATCATCCGCTTGCGCGCCGCGTCATCCGCACCCGGCGGGCCGAAGCGGCCGCGCAGATAGTCATAGGAGACGTCCCAGACGCGCGCCCAGTGCCGCCACGCGCCCTCGTCGAGCCCGTAGTAGAGCGGCAGTGTGGTGTTGTCGACGCCGAGATCGGTCGCCCCCTGCACGTTGCAGTGGCCGCGGAAGATGTTCGCCCCCGTGCCCGGGGCACCGACATTGCCGGTCGCGAGCAGCAGGATGCAGGCCGCACGCACGTTCGCCGTACCGACCGTGTGCTGCGTCATGCCCATGCACCAGACGAGCGTACCTGGCTTCTCCTTGGCGAACTTCTCCGCCACCCGGCGGAGCTGCGCGCCGGGGATGCCGGTGACGCGCTCGACCTCGTCGGGCGTCCACTTCGCAACCTCCTTGCGGACGTCGTCCATGCCGTACACCCGCTGGCGGATGAACTCCTTGTCCTCCCAGCCGTTCTCGAAGATGTGCCAGAGGATGCCCCACAGCGCGGGGATGTCGGTGCCCGGGCGCATGCGCACAAACTCGGTCGCGTGCGCTGCCGTGCGGGTGAAGCGCGGCTCGATCACGATCAGGTTGGCGCGGTTCTGCTCCTTGCCCTGCAGCACGTGCTGCAAGGACACGGGATGCGCCTCCGCCGGGTTGCCGCCCATGATGATGACGGTCTTGGACTTGCGGATGTCGTTGTAGGAGTTCGTCTGCGCGCCGTAGCCCCAGGTGTTCGCCACGCCGGCGACCGTGGTCGAGTGGCAGATCTTCGCCTGGTGATCGACGTTGTTCGTGCCCCAGAAGGCGGTGAACTTGCGGAACAGATAGGCGCCCTCGTTCGAGAACTTGGCCGAGCCGAGGAAGAACGCCGCATCGGGTCCGGACTGCTCGCGCACCTGGAGCAGCTTGTCGCCGATTTCGTTGATCGCCTGATCCCACGAGATGCGCTGCCACTGCCCGCCGGCGAGCTTCATCGGATACTTGAGCCGGCGGTCGCCGTGCACGAGTTCGCGGATCGCCGCGCCCTTGGCGCAGTGCGTGCCGCGGTTGATCGGGCTGGTCCAGGTCGGCTCCTGGCCGACCCAGACGCCATTCTGCACCTCGGCGGTGACGGTGCAGCCGACCGAGCAGTGGGTGCAGATGTTCTTCTTCACCTCGACCGGCACGCCGGGCTGCATCGGCCCGGCCTCGGCCCGCTTCACCGTGCCGGCGCCGAGCCCCGCGACGGCGGCGAGGCCGCCGGCGGCCACGCCCGAGCGGCGCAGGAAGGCGCGGCGGTCGAGCGCGCCGGCGGAGAAGGATGCAAAGGCCTGGGCGATCCCGCCCCGGGCCCGGGTTGCGTCGCTGCGCTTGATCAGCATCGGCGTTCCTCCCTTGCGTCCGCGTCAGCGCTCGTAACGGTTGGTGCGGTAGAAGGCCTGCACGTCGGGCGAATTCGCCTGGTAGCGGCGCTTCTTCATCTCCTCGCGGCTCTCCCGCGCGGCGGCCGGCTTCGCGCCCGCCAGCGGCAGGGTTGCAGCCGCCGCGCCCGCCACACCGAGCGTGCGCAGGAAGCGCCGACGCGCCCCGGTCTCGATCGTGTCCTTGCTCATGCCCGTCGCTCCCTTTCGACCTCGTGCCGCGCGCCCGCTCATGCCGGCAGCGCGAACGCCTCCGTTTCGATCCCGATGAAAATCCGGCCCAACCGGCCGACCGCGCGATAGAAGCGCGCCGCCTCGGCCTGCTCCAGGTCGGCGAAGAACCGTTCCGCCCAGGGGCGGAGATGGCGCTCGAAGATGCGCCGGTCGTGTTCGGCGCCGTCGCCGAGGCTGCCGTCGATCAGCCCGGCCATCACCTCGCAGAGCGTGGCGATGTGATCCTCGGGCTCGGCCACGCCCTCCGCCCGCTCGACGCCGAGGGCGGCGAGATCGCCGCGCAGCTTGGCGAGCGGGCGCTCGTGGAGGAACCCGGTGAGGTAGTAGCTCGCATAAGGCAGCAGTTCGCCGCGCCCGAGCCCGATGAACAGGTCGTGGAATTCGCGCTCGACCGCCTCGGCCCGCGCCGTGCGCGCGGCCTCGCCGAGTGCGCCCAGCGCCTCGCCGAGCGGCGTTCCGTCCGGACCGAGGGCGGCGAGCCGGTCGAGCAACGCGCGATCGGGCGCGCGCGCGAGCAGCGCCGCGAGCAGCGCGTAGACGCGCGCGCGCCCCGCCTCGGTCTCGCGGTCAGCACTCGCAACAGCCGGCAGAACGTTCCCCACGCCCAATGGTCCCCGAACGCTCCTGTTGGCGCGCCCTTTCGCTCCCGGGCGCAGCCTTGCTTCGGAGTCTATGCCGAATGTTCACGGGAATCCAAGTGTCCTCGCACGGCCGGAGCGCCGCGCGCAGGGCCGTGAACGGGAGCCGCGGCACGGGGAAATCCGACCAGATCAGTCGGAATTGTCAGGAAGGCATGGCTCCGCCGTGGCGCGGCCGCGGAGCAGGGGGGAGCGGGTCGGGCGACGGCGTCCCGTCGGCATCGGCGGGCTTCGCATCCGCCACCGTGACCGCCGGAGGTGCGATGACCGTCGGCCCCGGTTCGGCTGCCAGCCGCTCGGGTCGCGCGGCCTCCCGCTCCGGCGGCCGCTCGGGCTCCGCCTGGGGCGGCGCGGGGCTGAGCATCCGCGCCACCAGGTCGCGAATCTCGGGGGTCTCGCCGATCTCGGCGACGTAGTCCGGCGCGCCGCCGGGCGTGTTCCAGTCCCAGCCATAGTCCACCGGCCCGATGTAGTCGCGGATCGCCGGATCGAGCGACCACATGCGCCGGAGCGCGGCGTTGCGGAGCGAAAGCGGCACGCCCTTGCGAAGAAACGCCGTGATGTCGCTCGTGGGCGTGAGCTCCTCGATCTTCGGCAGCGTCGAGAGGTCGATCGGCTCCTCCGGCTCCGGCGCGGCCGCAGGCTCGGCCCGGACCGGCACGGGCTCCGCCGGCTGGGGCTCGGGCGGCTCGACGCCCTCGCGTGCGGCGCGCTTGCGGCGCGACCAGCGGGCGAGGAACCCTTCGCGATCCTCAGCCTCGGCCATGCGGACCTCCGGCGCGCGGCCGCGACGCCAGCGCCTCCGGATCGGCGCGGTCGCGCCTGCGCTTGACGAAGCCGCGGTCACGGTGGTGCGCGGCGACGAATGCCTCGATGGCCTCGCGCACCGGTCCCGGCATGGGCACCGGCTCGATCACCTCCTCGCCGCCCACGGTCACCAGCGCCTCGGCCTCGGTGGGGTCCGCGAGCACGCGGTGCAGTTCCATCCCCGGCTCGTCCAGGCAGGGGCGCAGCACCACCCAGAGCATCGGCCGCCCGGACTCGAGATTCGCCTTGTAGCCGACCGTGTCCGAGGGGTGGAGCTCCACCTCCGCCTGGCCGGCGATGTAGGCGGTCAGGCCGTTGTTGCGGTGCAGCACGGTCCAGGGTTTCGCCACGGTCGGCGCCGGCAGCACGGCCACCGGCATCCAGACATGGTCGATCCAGGGACTGGATGCGGGTCGCCGTTCGACGATCACGGAGACGGGAATGCGGAACTCCTCCATGGCGCCGCCCTCAGGCCGCCGCCCGGCCGCGCGCGAGCGGCAGGTTCTCGATCAGGTTCTGCGGCTTGAGCCGCACGCGCTTGGCCTGATCCATCGCCAGCGCGAGATACACGGGCCGCCCGGCGACGCGCGGCAGCATCTCGGCCGGATCGGCGAAGTCCAGGCGGTACAGCGCGGCGATCCGCCCCAGCGCCTCGGGATCGACCGCCTCGCCGCTCCAGAGCCGCCCCACGATCGCCGAGGCCTCGGCGTCCAGGCCGACATACCAGGCCCAGGCCTCGTCATGGATGGTCTGGAGCGGCTGCACGGAGACGGCAGCGCCGGCCATGTGCCGGACCCAGGCCTCGATCACGCGTGCGAGCGCGTCCTGGCCCTCGCGGCCGAAGGTGAGGTCGAGCACGGTGTCGTGCAGGTCGGAGCGGTCCCAGTAGAGCGCCGCGTTCCCGGCCGACAGCACGTCGAGCTCGACCGAGCGGAGCTGGGTGCCGGCCTCGGCGATCAGCGCGCCGAGCGTGCCGAACCCCCCGGTGCGCGCCGCCCGCTCCACCACCTCCTCGTCGGCGAGCAGCAGATTGCCGCCCTCGGTCGAGGCGCGCTGGGGGCGAAAGAAGAGCTCGGCCGCGCGCAGCCGCAGCGGGTCGTCGCAGCCGTCCAGCACATTGCGCAGGATCAGCTGCACGAGCTGGGCGAGGAACAGCGGCGGGATCCCGGCGAGGTCGCGGCGGAACAGCGCAGCGTAGCCGGCCTCGATGGTCGGATGGGCGAGCAGGTGGTCGCGGAACCCGAGCCAGACCTGCCAGTTCTCGCGCGCATCCGGATCGGCGAGCCCCGCGACCACGCCCTCGGCGACCCGCCGCCGCGGCTCGGCCAGCAGCGCGGCGTGCAGCGCGCGCTCGGCATCGCAGGCCTCATCCGGGGGCACGAGTTCAGGCCGGGCGAGCCAGGCGGCGAGCAGTGCATCGGTGACGAGCAGGCCGCCGGCGTCGTTGCGCCCGGTCAGGTGGTGGCCGCAGGCGAGCCAGAAGTCGCGGCTCATCGCTCCCCCTTCATCAATGCCACCAGATCGACCGCCTCGGCCGGCTCGTCCTCGCCGTCGCCGCGCACCAGCCCGATCACCGGCAGGGCCTGCGGCGCCCCGCGCGGCTTCAGGGTGCGGAACCGCTCGCGGATCGCACCACCTTCCACGGTCCGGCTGAGCGCGATCACCGTGCCGGGCTCATGGCCCGCGCACAGCCCCTCGGCATAGGCGAGCTCCTCCTCGGCCGCGGCGCGCGCGGCCTCAAGCGACGGCGCGCCGAACCGGTCGCGGATCGCCGCGGCGAGCGCCGTCACCGCCGCCTCGCGCTCGAGCGCCGTCGCGCTGCCGACGGTCGCGAGCGTGGACCAGCCGAAGCTCTCCACGCCCAGGAACCCGGCGCGGAACGCCTGGCGCGCCTTGCCGGCGAGCGTCTCCGGGTCGGCGTCCCAGAACATGAACCCGCCCACCACCGCGGGCTCGCCCGGCTCGGCCGCGCGCTCGAACACGATCGTGTCCGAGGGATCGAGCCGGATCGTGCGCAGCATCGGCCGGCTCATGCGTCGAGCCCCGCGATGTGCAGCCAGGACGGCATCGCGAGGGCCGGCGCCAGGGCGTGGCGCGTCTCGGTCCCGTCCTCGGCGCGCAGCAGCAGATCGCCCGAGGGATCGAGCCCGCGTGCGGCCGCGCGCGGCCGGTCCAGCCGTTCGAGATAGCGCGTGGCGACCGCGGAGAACCCCTGGTCCTGCCAGTCGTGCAGCCCGGCCATCAGGTGGCGCGCATAGGATTCCGCGAGCGTCGCGCCGTCGAGCTCGCGATAGCCCTCCTCGGCCAGCGCCGTCACGCCGGGGGTCTCGCCGGGCTCGCCCCCCTCGTCCAGCACCAGCCGGAGCGCGGCGTGCAGCACCATCCAGGCCGGGGCGCGCAGCGCGCCCACCTCCTCCCAGGCGAGCCGCACCCCGCCCACCGCGCCGCCGTTGACCTCGACGAGATCGGGCCAGACGAAGCTGATCGGGTTCTCCGGCGGCGCATGCACGGCGAGCGCGTCCGCGAGCGCGGTCATGCCGACATAGAGCGCGTTGCGCGCACGGACGAGCGGCATGGCCGGTTCCAGCACCACGGCGACGTCGAACAGGCGCGGGCTGCGGGACCAGACCAGCGTGCCGGCACCCGCCTCGGGCGCGATCGCGCAGGCGCGGACGAAGGCGTCGCCCGCCTCGCGGAGCCGCACCTCGCGATAGAGCGGCGGCAGATCGAGCCCGCGTGCCTCTGCCCGCATCCGACGTTCCGTCCCTCCGGCCTCCTCAGGCCCCTGTGAGCCCTGCGATCGCCGTCATATATGGGCCAGCGGGGCGATTTCACAGGCGAGGGAACGGGAATGGCAGAGCCGGCGGGGCGGACGGTCTTCGTGTGCACCTGCGAGGACACGATGCCGCTCGACGAGGCAGCCCTCGCCCGTGCGTGCAGGGGGGCTCGCCTGCAGGGCGCGCGCCAGCTCTGCCGGGCCGAGTTCGCGCGGTTCGAGGCCGCGCTCGGCGGCGGCGACGTCACGGTCGCCTGCACCCAGGAGGCACCGCTGTTCGCCGAGCGCGCCGAGGATGCGGGCCATGCCTTCCGGCTCGACACGGTGAACATCCGCGAGCACGCCGGCTGGAGCCGCGAGGCCAGGCGGGCGACACCGAAGATCGCCGCGCTGCTCGCCGGCGCCGCCGAGCCCATGCCGGCCACCCCGATCGTCTCCTACCGTTCCGAGGGCGTCACGCTCGTCTATGGCCGCGACGAGACGGCGATCGAGGCGGCGCAGCAGCTCGCCGACCGGCTGAACCTGACCGTGCTGCTGACCAGGCCCAAGGACATCACCCCGCCCGCGACCACCACCTTTCCGGTGGTGAAGGGCACGATCGCGCGCGCGCGCGGCCATCTCGGCGCCTTCGAGCTCACGGTGGACGACTACGCCCTGCCCGCGCCGTCCTCGCGCGCGCGGCTTGCCTTCGGCGCCCCGCGCGACGGTGCGACGAGCCGCTGCGACGTCATCCTCGACATCTCGGGCGCGACACCGCTGTTCCCGGCCCCGCACAAGCGCCCGGGCTATCTGCGCGCCGATCCGAACGATCCGGTGGCGGTGCAGAAGGCGATCTACAAGGCGGCCGAACTGGTCGGGCAGTTCGACAAGCCGCGCTTCGTCACCTTCACCGACACTCTCTGCGCGCATTCCCGTTCGAAGAGGACCGGCTGCACGCGCTGCCTCGATCTCTGTCCGGTCGGCGCCATTCAGCCCGCCGGGGATCATGTCGCGATCGACACCATGATCTGCGCCGGCTGCGGCTCCTGCGCGTCCGTCTGCCCCACGGGAGCCGCGTCCTACGCGCTGCCGCCCGCCGATGCGCTGCTGCGCCGGCTGCGCGCCACGCTGCTCGCCTATGCCGAGGCGGGTGGCAGGCGTGGGGTTGTGCTTGTCCACGAGGGCGACCACGGCGCCCCTCTGCTCGACGCGCTTGCCCGCTTCGGCGACGGCCTGCCCGCGCATGTGATCCCGTTCCAGGTGAACGAGGTCACCGCACTCGGCATCGAGACGGTCGCCGCCGCCTTCGCCTACGGTGCGGCGGAACTTCGCGTGCTGCTCGGCGCCCGCCACCGCGACGACCTCGCCGCGCTGGACCGCACCCTCGCGCTCGCCGACACGGTGCTTCGGGGCTGGGGGTTCGGCGCCGACCGGGCCGCCATGCTGCGCGCCGACGATCCCGACACCCTCGCCGCCCGCCTCGTCGCCCTGCCGGACCGCGACGGCACCATCGCCCCGCGCAGCTTCCTGCCGATGGGCGACAAGCGCGGCGTGATGCAGACCGCACTCAAGGAGCTGCACAAGGCCGCCCCCACGCCGGTCGAGATCATTCCGCTACCGGAGAAGGCGCCGTTCGGAACCGTGCACGTGAACGTCGCCGGCTGCACGCTGTGCCTCGCCTGCGTCGCCGCCTGCCCGACCGGCGCGCTGCGCGACAACCCCGACCGGCCGATGCTCAGCTTCACCGAGGAGGCCTGCGTGCAGTGCGGCCTCTGCGCCAATACGTGCCCCGAGAAGGTGATCACGCTGGAACCGCGGCTGAACGTCGCGCCCGAGGCATCCCAGCCGCGCGTGATCAAGGAGGAGGACCCCTTCGCCTGCATCCGCTGCGGCAAACCCTTCGGCGTGAAGAGCACCGTCGAGCGCGTCGCCGCCAGACTCGCCGCCAGCCACTGGATGTACAAGGGCAGCGCGGCGAACCTGGATCTCATCCGCATGTGCGAGGACTGCCGCGTGATCGCCGTCACCGAGGGCGAAGGCATCGACCCCTACGCCGGGCCGCCGCGGCCGCGCATCGTCACCAGCGACGACTACAAGAAGGACGGCGGGGAAGGGGTTTAGGGCGCGCGGGGCTGGTGGCACGGCCGCGCGCTACGAGACGCCTCGGCCCCTCCCCCTGCACTCCCACCCCCATCAATCCACGCGGCCGATCGCGCGCACCGCCGCGATCAGCCGCGCACTGTCCTGCTCGACGAACCGCGCGAACTCCGGCGCGTCCTGGTATGCGACGGGGCTGCCGGCGCCCGCGAACACGCGCACCACCTCCGGGTCCTCGCACGCCTTGCGCAAGGCCGAACGCAACACCTCCATCACCGGCGTCGGCACGCCCGCCGGCACGAACAGCCCCGCCCAGATGTAGAACTCCACCGACGGATGGCCGAGCTCGCGGAAGGTGGGCGTGTCCGGGAACGACTCGATCCGGTCGGCCCCCCAGTTCGCCAGCACGCGCAGCCGCCGCTCCCGCACATGCCCGAGCAGCACGCCGGGCGCCGAGGCCAGCGCCTGCACCGTGCCGGCGAGGATCGCCGTAACCGCCGGCCCCGCGCCCTGGAACGGCACATGCAGCAGCTTGATCTCGGCCGAATGCGCGAACATCTCCATCGCGACATGCAACGTTCCGTAGGTGCCGGAACTGCCGTACGGAATCGATGCCGGCCGCGCCTTGGCGTCCGCGATCAGATCCTCGAGCGTCCGCCACGGTGCATCGTACGGCACCGCCAGCAGCGTCGGGTCCGCGAGCACCCGGCCGACCGGCGCGAGCTGGCTCACCTCGTAGGTCGGTGCGCGCCCGAACAGACGATCCGCCTCCGGCAGCACCGCGAGCGAGGAGAGCGTCATCAGCAGCGTGTAGCCGTCCGGCGCCGACTGCGCGGCCGCGCGGTTGCCGACCGCGCCACCCGCGCCGCCACGGTTCACCACCACCACTGGTTTGCCGAGCAGCTTCTCCATCGCCGCCGCGATCGGTCGTGCGGCGAGGTCCGCTTGCCCGCCCGGCGGGAAGGGCACGATCATCGTGAGCTGGCGATCCGGCCAGGCCTGCGCCCGCACGCTGCCGATCAGCGCAGGCAGGCCGAGGGTGAGCCCGAGGGCGTGGCGACGGCGCAGCATGGCGATCCTCCCGGTCGAGGTGTTTGCCGCGAGCCTAGCCGGATCGGTCCGCGCTGCGAAGAACGCGGCACCGCATCACGGCGCGCGACCGAGCACGGCCCGCGTGTGCGGCGCCAGCGCAGGATCGTCGGCGAGCTCGCGGCGCAGGCGCGCAAGATCGCCCGGCTCGTCCACGTCGTGCCAGCGCGGCCCGAGCACGACGGGCACGCCGCGCCGCGCCGCCCGGGCCCGCGTCTCGGCCAGGACCGAGCCCGTGCCCCAGGCAATGCCGTCGAACACACCAGGCACGGGCCGCGACAGCCCGACGCACCAGTAGCCACCATCCTCGGCCGGCCCGAGCACCAGCGCCTCGGGATGGGCGACGCACAGGGCGATCGCCTCGGCGACATGCCCGGGCGGTTGCGTCGGACTGTCCGTCCCGACCAGCAGCACCGGCCCGTGGCCGCGCGCGAACAGATCGGCGAACGCGCTGCTCATGCGCGCGCCGAGATCCCCCTCGCGCTGCGCGATCGCCGGAAAACCAGTCAGCGCGGACAGCAGGTCCACCGCCTCGGGCGGGGTCGCGATCACGACGGCATCCACGCCCGCGCGACGCAGCAGCGCCGCGGTGTCGGCGATGAACGCCTCGGCGAGCGCGGCCGCGCCGGCGGCGCCGAGCGCCGCGATCAGCCGCGTCTTGGCGAAGCCCGGGCGCGGCGCCTTGGCCATCAGGCCGACCACGGGCCGCGCCGACATGGTCGCTCCGCCCTGGCTACAGCGGCGCCAGCGTGCGCGGCTCCAGCGTCGCCTCGATCGCCGCCGCGACGCGCAGCGCGAGCGCGTCGCCATAGAGCGGTGCGGCCACCTGCACCGCACGCGGCAGGCCATCGGGCCCAGGCCCTGTCGGCACCGTGACGGCCGGCTGGCGCGAGAGGTTGAACGCGAAGGTCCAGGGCGCCCAGTGCCGCCAGAGATCCTCCTCCGGGGCCAGCAGCGGCGCATCGACCGGCGGCGGCGGGCCGGGCACCGCCGGGCACAGCACCGCATCGAAGCGACGATGGAACGCTGCCATGCCGTGCGCGGTCTCGATCGCCGCCGCCTGGATCGCGAGATACTCCCCGGCGGTCATCGGCACGGCGCGCTGCGCGAGCGCCGCGAGGCCCGGATCGAGCAGCGCGCGCTTCTCGTCCGGCAGCGACCCGACCAGCCGCGCAAGCGCGTTCGACCACACCTGCACGAACACCGCGCGCGTGTCGGGCAGATTGGGGTCCGCCTCCTCGACGATCGCGCCGCGTTCGTCGAGCGCGGTCGCGGCGCGATCCACCGCCGCCCAGGCCGCCTCGTCGGCGGGCGCGGCGAAGCCCAGCCGGCGCACGATCGCGATGCGCAGCCCCGCGACATCCGGCGCCACCGGCCCGGGCCAGCCGGGCTCTGGGTCAGGGAGCGCGAAGGGGTCGCGCCAGTCGAAGCGCGCCATCGCGCCCAGCATCAGGGCGGCATCCGCCACGCTGCGCGTCATCGGGCCTGCGACGGCGACGCTGGCGAAGGCGCCGAGCGGCCATTGCGGCACCCGACCGAAGCTCGGCTTCAACCCGACGATGCCGCACCATGCGGCGGGAATGCGGATCGAGCCGCCGGCATCGGTGCCGATATGCAACGGTCCATACCCCCCCGCGCACGCCGCCCCCGCCCCCGAGGACGAGCCGCCCGGCGTCATCGCCGCATCCCACGGATTGCGCGTCACGCCGTGCAGCGGGCAGTCGCCCGGCGATTTCCAGCCGAACTCGGTCGTCGTCGTCTTGCCGAGGATCACGGCACCGGCGGTCTTCAGCCCGACGACGGAGGGCGCGTCATGCGCGACCGGCGCCGGATCGGTCACGCGGCTGCCGCGCCGCGTGGGAAACCCGGCGAGGTCGATCAGGTCCTTCACCGTCGCCGGCACACCGTCCAGCGCGCCGAGCGGACGGCCGGCGAACCAGCGATGCTCGCTCTCGGCCGCGGCGCGTTCCGCGCCCTCGGCATCGATCACCGCCATCGCATTGAGGCTCGGTTCGAGCCGGGCAATGCGATCAAGACAGGCGCGCACGACCTCGCGCGGCGAGAACGCCCCGCGCGCGTAGCCCCGAATCAGGGCGGTCGCGGACAAGGTGGCGAGATCGGTCATACCGGCCACCGTGCCGCGGCCACGCCGATCATCGCATCGCGGCTGACCAGCCCCGCAAGCCGCTCCTCGCTCCAGCCCTCGGTACCGGCGGGGCGCAGCGGCACGACCAGGTAACGGTTCTCGGCCGTGCTGTCGTGCACCCGCACCTCGACCCCGTCCGGCAGCGTGAGACCGAACTCGGCGAGCACCGCGCGCGGCTCGCGCACGGCGCGGCTGCGATAGGCGAGGCTCTTGTACCAGGCGGGGGGGCGGCCGAGCACCGTACGCGGATAGCAGCTGCACAGCGTGCAGACCACGAGGTTGTGAAGCCGGTCCGTGTTGAAGAGCGCCGTGAGCCGCGTCGCCGCGGGCGCGATGCCGAGCTCCGCCGCCGCCGCGTTGCCGTCGGCGGCAAGGCGATCGCGGAACCCGGGATCGGCCCAGGCGCGCGCGACGATGCGCGCGCCGAGATGCTCGCCGCGACCGTCCATGCGCTCGATCTCGGCGCGGATCT
Source organism: Elioraea tepidiphila DSM 17972 (assembly GCF_000378465.1). Classification (GTDB taxonomy): domain Bacteria; phylum Pseudomonadota; class Alphaproteobacteria; order Acetobacterales; family Acetobacteraceae; genus Elioraea; species Elioraea tepidiphila. The sequence continues at coordinate 69,324 of NZ_KB899929.1, read as the reverse complement.
CCTGGCGCGTGAGGACGCCGCGCGCGATGAGACGCTCGCGCACGGCGAGGCCGCGCAGCCGCAGCGGCGGCAGCTCCGTCTCGCCCTCATCGTCGTCGGGCTGGTACGCATGGTCATGATCATCATCGTGATCGTGCGCCGCGGTTTCCGTCGGCAGGCGGTGGCGCCCCTCGCGCCGCAGGCGCGCCTCCTCCGTCTCGACCTCGGCGCGGGTGAGCACGCCCTTGTCGAACAGCAGCGTCGAGAAGGCGTGGATCCAGCGCTCGTAGTAGGGAAGGGTGCGATAGGTCGCGGCGTCGAGCTGCTCCTGCACCCGCCGTGTCTCGTCGGTCGTGAAGAACCGCCGTGTGCCGTCAGCGAGCAGCATGCGGATCGCGTCCGCCTCCTTCTCCCAGTGCGCTGGCTCGTGCTCGGCGCGCGCGATCGGGCCGGCCGGATCCCCGCCCACGTCATGCGGCCCGCTGCGCTCGCTCACCATTCCGTCTCCTCCATGGCTCGACAGGATGGCGGATGGTGGGCACACTGCCGCCGACAATCAATCTCGGGAGTTTCGCGCATGCCCCCGACCACGCGTCGTTCGATGCTGGCCGCGATGGCCGCCACTCCACTCGCAGTGCCCTACAGCGTGCGCGCGCAGTCCTGGCCGCAGCGCGATATCCGAATCGTCGTCCCCTTCCCTCCCGGCGGCACCACCGATGTGGTGGCGCGGCTGCTCGCCGAGACCATGCGGCGCGACCTCGGCCGCGCCGTGATCGTCGAGAACTGGCCCGGCGCCGGCAGCACCGTGGGTGCGGCGCGTTTCGTTCGAGACGGCAACGACCAGCACAGCCTGTTCCTCAGTCAGATCGCCTCGCACGGAATCGCGCCGGCGCTCTATCCGACCATCCAATACCGCCCGGTCGCGGATTTCCGCGCCGTCGCACTGTTCGTCACCGTGCCGAATGTCTGGGTCGCCTCGGTCAGGCGCGCCGTGCCGCGCGACATCCGGGCGTTCCTGGCGGATGCGCGCGCCAACCCCGACAAGTACAGCTTCGCCTCCGCCGGGAACGGCACCAGCACCCACCTGACCGGCGAACTGATCAAGCTTCAGACCGGCGCGCGCATCCTGCACGTGCCCTACCGCGGCGCAGGCCCCGGCATGACCGCGGTGATCGCCGGCGAGGTCGATACCTTCATCGACAACCTGCCCACCGCGCTGCCGCAGATCCGCGCCGGCACCGTGATCCCGCTCGCCGTGACGACTCGCGAGCGCGTGCCGGACCTGCCGGACGTGCCCGCGCTCGCCGAGCTCGGCGCCGAGTTCGGCCTCGACGGCTTCGAGACGGTCGCCTGGTTCGGCCTGCACGCGCATGCCGAGACACCCGCCGGCGTGGCGGAGGCGATGAACCGCGCGGTCAATCTGGCGCTTGCCGACGAGGGGCTGCGCCGGGCGCTCGCCGAACGCGGCACGGTGCCGCGCGGCGGCAGTGCCGCAGATTACGCGGCGCTGGTCGAGCGCGAGCTCGCGCGCTGGGCGCGCGTCGTGCGCGAGGCCAATGTAAAGGCGGAGTGAGGCGGAGGGCGCGATGCAGGACAAGATCAGCCGCTGGCAGGGCCTGATCCCGGAGGAGGATCTGGCAGCCTACCGCAAGGGCGCCTTCGGCCGGCGCGTGGGCATCGGCGCGCGGCCGGCCCTGCTCAACATCGACACGACCTTCATGTTCGTCGATCCGGCCTACGACATGTGCGGCCGCGAGATGCCGGAGTTGATCGCGGCCGTCACCCGCGTCACGGATGTGTTTCGCCGGCTCGGCCTGCCGATCTACTACAGCCGCCGCGACGACCGCAGCCACCCGACCTATCGCGGCATTTGGAACCTGAAGCTCGGCAATGCCGCCGAGTTCCAGTACGCGACCGATCCGCGCGCGGATCAATGGCCCGACGCCTACGGGCCGCGGCCGAGCGACCGGATCATCCTCAAGAACAAGCCGAGCGCGTTCTTCGCCACCCCGCTCGAGAGCTTCCTGCGCTACGACGGCGTCGATACGGTGGTCGTGATCGGCGTGTCCACGTCGGGATGCGTGCGCGCCGCGGTGACCGATGCGTTCTCGCACAACTTCCGCGTCATCGTGGTCGAGGAGGCGGTCGGCGACCGCAGCCCGGCCGCGCATCGCGCCAACCTGTTCGACATGGACATGAAGTTCGCTGATGTCGAACCGATCGACCGCGTGCTTGCGGAGGTCGAGATGCGTTTTGCCCCAGCCCGCGCCGCGGAGTGAGCGATGCCCGAGACCGAGACGACGCGAACGCATGGTCAGCCCTGGGAGTGGCCGGAGGAGGTCTGGCGGCGCATCGTCAATCGCGCCCGCGCCGGCCGCTCGCTCCGGCCCTCGTCCTGGCCCGGCGGCGCGCGCTGCTGCGTCACGCTCTCCTTCGATGCCGATCACGACACGATCCCGCTGCGCGACGCCGATGAAAGCCCGATGCGCATCAGCCAGGGGCAGTACGGCAACCGCCAGGCCGTGCCGCGCATCCGCCGGCTGCTCGACCGGCACGGCGTGCGCGCCACGTTCTTCTACCCGGCGGTCTCGGCGCTGCTCTATCCGGACGAGGTCCGCGCGGTCGCCGATGAGGGCCACGAGATCGGCATCCACTCGTGGATCCACGAGGCCAACACCACCCTGCCGGCGGCCGCCGAACGCGACCTGACGTTCCGTGCCGCCGACACGCTCGAGAAGATCGCCGGCCGGCGCCCGGTGGGCATGCGCACGGCGTCGTGGGACTTCTCGACCGCCACCATGTCGATCATCCGCGAGATGGGGCTGCTCTACGACTCGAGCCTCATGGGCGACGACGACGCCTATGAGCTGGTGGCGGACGGCGAGCCGACCGGCATCGTCGAGCTGCCGCCGGAATGGATCCGCGACGATGCGGTCTATTTCAACATGGTGCGGTTCTCGGCGCTCCGCCCCTACACCCCGCCCTCCGCGGTCGAGGAGATCTTCCGCGCCGAGTTCGACGGCGCCTACGAGGAAGGCGGGATGTTCCTGCTGACGATGCACCCGCATGTGATCGGCCACCGCTCGCGCCTGCCGCTGCTCGACCGGCTGGTCGCCTACATGAAGGCGAAGCCCGGCGTGTGGTTCGCGACCCACGAGGAGGTGGCGCGCTGGTGCGCCGAGCAGGCCGGGCTGAAGCCAAAGGGGGGCTGACGCCCCCCCGATCGCTCACGCCTGGGCGACGGCGCCGCTCCAGGGGCTGATCACGTCGCTGATGCCGGTGCGTCCGCCGTCCTCGCCGATCATGATCATGTTCGGGCAGGCGTAGTTCACCGGCATCACCGTGTGCTCGACCTCCTCCGCGCCGAAGCGCTGGCGCAGCGCGGCGAGGATCTCTGGCGCGAGCCGCGGATCGGCCGAAACGCCGGTCTCGCCGCTGACATCGATGCGCGGCTGGTGCGCGGCCTTGACGGGGTCCATGCCGAACTCGAGCACGAACAGCAGCGTCTGCAGCACGGCGGCAAGGATGCGCCTGCCCCCCGAGGCGCCGGCCGCGATCTCGGGCCGGCCGTCGCGCGCGACCACGATCGGGCTCATGTTGCAGAGCGGCCGCTTGCGCGGGCCGATGCTGTTCGCCTGGCCCGGGCGCGGGTCGAACCAGAACACGCCGTTGTTCATCAGCACGCCCGTGCGCGGCAGCACCATGCGGCTGCCCATCGACGACAGCAGCGTGGTCGTCATCGACACCATCATCCCGTCGGCATCCGCTGCGGTGAGGTGCGTCGTGCACGCCTCGGCCGCGCGGGGGTTCGCCTCGGTCGTATCGCCGAGCCCGGCGAGCCGCTCCGCATAGGCGCGCTGCATCGCGGCCGCGAAGGCGGTGAAGAACGCGACATCAGGGGCGGCACCGAAGCGCTCGCCGGAGAGCGCCTCCAGCACCCGCTGCATGGTCGGCGCCGCGGTCAGACCGCCCGCGCCCTGAATCACGCGGCCACGCCAGGGGTGCTGGCTCGCGTCCGTGAGCCGCGCCGCGCAGCCGGCGAGGTCGGCCGCATCGAGCACACCGCCGAGCTCCGCCATGTCGGCCGCGATCGCGGCGGCGATGTCGCCGCGATAGAAGTCGTCGAGCCCGGCCTCGGCCAGCCGCTCCAGCGTCGCGGGCAGGTTGCCGAGCACGATCCGCTTCGCCGGGCCGACATAGGGTGGCGCCGGCGGCAGTCCGTCCGGCAGATAGATGCGCGCGCTTTCGGCGTAGCGCCGCAGATCGGGCGCGGCCGAGGCGAGCTTCAGCGCCGTCACCCAATCCGCGGGCAGCCCTGCCTTGGCGAGCGCGATCGCCGGCGCCAGCAACTCCTTGAGCGGCAGCCGCCCCCAGCGCCGGTGAATCTCGGCATAGCCCGCGACCGAGGACGGGATCACCACCGAGAGCGGCCCGTGCACGTTGCGGTCGCCCTGCACGTTCGGCCAGGCGAACAGGTGGTCGGACTTGCCGGGCACGAGCGGAAACAGCTTCGGATCGAGCCGCGCCGGCGCGACGGGGCCGAAATCCACCACCCGCGCCGCCCGCTCGCCGGCGGGATGCACGACCGTGAACCCGATCCCGCCCAGGCCCGAGTTCCACGGCTCGACCGCGGCAAGGGCAAAGGCGGTCGCGACCGCGGCATCCGCCGCGCTGCCGCCCGCGTCCAGCATCTGCACACCGGCTTCGGCCGCCGTGCGTACCTGCGAGACGACCATGCCCTTGCGGCCCTTGGCGGCCGGCTTGGTGACGGTCCAGTTCTGGGTGACGTGGGCGATGGCCACGGCGGCGCTCCCTTCCTTGTCGCGACGGCGCAGTGTGGGAGGTTCGCCACCCTTCGGAAAGGGGCCCATCCGGCCGTCGTCGCGGGTCGGCCGCCCAGGGCCTGATGACATGCGCGCGCACGCTGTTGTCGCGCCCACCGAGTGCCCCCATGATGATCGGCACAACGAGGTTCGAGCCCGCGCCGCTTCTCTGCTGCGCGCGGGCGGAGGAAGCGCCTTGAGGCCAACCGACCTGACCACCCCCACGCACTTCCACAAGGTGGTGGACTGCCAATGGGCCTGTCCGGCCCACACGCCCGTGCCCGAGTACATCCGGCTGATCGCCGCGGGCCGCTACACCGACGCCTACATGATCAACTGGCACTCCAACGTCTTCCCGGGGATCCTCGGGCGGACCTGCGACCGCCCCTGCGAGCCGGCCTGCCGGCGCGGGCGCGTCGAGGAGGAGCCGGTCGCGATCTGCCGGCTCAAGCGCGTGGCCGCCGACAACAAGGAGGAGGTGCTGAGCCGGATGCCGCCGGTGCCCGCCCTGAAGAACGGCAAGCGGATCGCCTGCGTCGGCGCCGGCCCGGCGAGCCTGACGGTGGCGCGCGACCTCGCCCTGCTCGGCTACGAGGTCCATGTCTATGACGCCGAGGCGCGCGGCGGCGGGTTCATGTGGACCCAGATCCCCCGCTTCCGCCTGCCCGAGAGCGTGATCGAGGAGGAGGTCGGCTACATCACCGGGCGCGGTGGCGTGGTGACGCACTACAACCATCGGGTGCAAAGCCTGAAGGCGCTGCTCGACGAGGGCTTCGACGCCGTGTTCGTCGGCTGCGGCGCGCCGCGCGGGCGCGAGCTCGACGTGCCGGGACGGCAGGAGGCGGCCGCCAACATCCATATCGGCATCGAGTGGCTGGCGAAGGTCTCGTTCGGCCATGTCGAGCGGGTCGGCAAGCGCGTGATCGTGCTCGGCGGCGGCAACACCGCGATGGATTGCTGCCGCTCCGCGCGCCGGCTCGGCGGCGAGGACGTGAAGGTGATCGTCCGCTCCGGCTTCGAGGAGATGAAGGCCTCGCCGTGGGAGAAGGAGGACGCGATGCGCGAGGGCATCCCGATCCTCAACTACCTGGTGCCGAAGCGCGTGCTGCACGAAAACGGCCGCCTCACCGGCATGGTGTTCGAGAAGGTGAAGGCCGAGTACGACGCCAAGGGACGGCGCAACCTCGTGCCCACCGGCGAGCCGGACGTCACCTACGACTGCGACGACGTGCTGGTCGCGATCGGCCAGGAGAACGCGTTTCCCTGGATCGAGCGCGACATCGGCCTGGAGTTCGACCGCTGGGGCCTGCCGAAGCTCGACCCGGTGACGCTGCAATCGACCTTGCCCAACGTGTTCTTCGGCGGCGACGCCGCGTTCGGGCCGAAGAACATCATCTGGGCGGTCGCGCACGGGCACGAGGCCGCCGTCTCCATCGACCTCCATTGCCGTGGCGAGGATGTGCGCGATCGGCCGGACCCGCATGTGCGCATGGCCAGCCAGAAGATGGGCATCCACGAGTGGAGCTACGACAACGACGTCTCCATCGACCTGCGCTACAAGGTGCCGCATGTCGAGGAGCGACTCGCGCTCCGCGACATCCGTGTCGAGGTCGAGCTCGGCTACGACCGCGAGCTCGCCTACAAGGAGGCGCAGCGCTGCCTCAATTGCGACGTGCAGACGGTGTTCAACGCCAAGCTCTGCATCGAGTGCGATGGCTGCGTCGACATCTGCCCGACCGACTGCATCACCTTCACCGAGAACGGCGAGGAGGATGACCTGCGCACGCGGCTGAAGGCGCCTGCGATCAACCGCAGCCAGGATCTCTATGTCGCGGACGGGCTGAAGACCGGCCGGGTGATGGTGAAGGACGAGGACGTCTGCCTGCATTGCGGCCTGTGCGCCGAGCGCTGTCCGACCGGGGCCTGGGACATGCAGAAATTCTATCTCGAGACCGCGAAGACCTACGCCAACGGGGCGCGCGCATGCAGAAGCTGAGTGCCGTCAACGACTTCGTCGTCAAGTTCGCCAACGTCAACGGCTCGGGCTCCGCCTCGGCGAACCAGCTCTTCGCGAAGTCGATCCTGCGCATGGGCATCCCGATCGCCTCGCGCAACATCTTCCCCTCCAACATCCAGGGCCTGCCGACCTGGTTCGAGGTGCGCGTCAGCGGCGAGGGCCATCTCGGCCGCCGCGGCGGGGTCGACATGGCGGTGGCGATGAACCCGCAGACCTGGGACCGCGACATCGCCGAGCTCGAGCCGGGCGGCTACCTGGTCTATGACAGCACCAAACCGCTGCCGCGAAGCCGCTTCCGCGAGGACATCACGGTGCTCGGCGTGCCGCTTACCGAGATGTGCAATGCGCGGTACACCGATGCGCGCCAGCGTCAGCTCTTCAAGAACATCATGTATGTCGGCGCGCTGTCGTCCCTGCTCGGCATCGATCCGGCGGCGGTCGAACAGCTTCTGACCGAGCAGTACAGGGGCAAGGAGAAGCTCGCCGCGTCGAACCGCGAGGCCTTCCACATGGGACGCGACTGGGCGCGCGCGAACCTGCCCGAGATCGGATTGCGGCTCGAGCCGGCCGACAAGGTCGGCAACCGCATCTATGTCGAGGGCAATGCCGCCGCCGCCCTCGGCGCCGTCTATGGCGGCGCGACCGTGTGCGCCTGGTATCCGATCACGCCGAGCACGTCGCTCGCCGAGGCGTTCGAGCGCTACTGCCGCCGCTTCCGCACCGACCCGGACGGGCGCAAACGCTACGCCATCGTTCAGGCCGAGGACGAGCTCGCCTCGATCGGCATCGTCATCGGCGCGTCGTGGAACGGCGCGCGCGCCTTCACCGCGACCTCGGGCCCCGGCATCTCGCTGATGCAGGAGTTCGTCGGCCTCTCCTACTTCGCCGAGATCCCGGCGGTGATCTTCGACGTCCAGCGCGCCGGCCCCTCCACAGGCATGCCGACGCGCACGCAGCAGAGCGACGTCCTCTCTGCGGCGTATGCGAGCCATGGCGACACCAAGCACGTGCTGCTGCTGCCCGAGGACCCGCGCGAGTGCTTCGAGTTCGGCGCGGCCGCCTTCGATCTCGCCGACCGGCTCCAGACCACGATCTTCGTGCTGCTCGATCTCGACATCGGCATGAACGACTGGCTGTGCGAGCCCTTCGCCTGGGACGACGCCAAGCGGATGGACCGCGGCAAGGTGATGACGGCCGAGATGCTGGAGGCCGGCACCACCTTCGGCCGCTATCTCGATGTCGATGGCGACGGCATCCCCTACCGCACCTACCCCGGCACGCATCCGTCGAAGGGCGCGTTCTTCACCCGCGGCACCTCGCGCGACCGCTTCGCGAAATACACCGAGCAGGGGGCGGCCTATGTCGACAACATGCAGCGGCTGCTGCGCAAGTTCGAGACCGCGAAGTCGCTCGTGCCGGCGCCGATCGAGCGCAAGGCGAGCCGCACCACGCCCTACGGCGTGATCTACTACGGCAGCACCTCCGCGGCGATGCGCGAGGCCCTGGTCGGGCTGGAGCAGGACGGCGTCCACCTCGACGCGCTGCGCATCCGCGCCTTCCCGTTTCCCGAGGACGTCAGCCGCTTCATCGAGGCGCACGAGACCGTGTTCGTGGTCGAGCAGAACCGCGACGCGCAGCTGCGCACCCTCATCACGACGGAGTGCGGCATCGATCCCGCGCGGCTGGTGCCGATCCTGCACTATGACGGCACGCCGATCACCGCCCGCTTCATCCGCGCCGCGATCGGCCGCCAGGCCAGCTCCCTCGACGTCGTCCCGCTCCGGAAGACCGTGCCATGAGCTATCTGAAGCCCACCCTCCACCATCCGAAGCTGCCGACCAACGCACTCGGCCTCACCCGCCGCGACTACGAGGGCTCGATCAGCACGCTCTGCGCCGGCTGCGGGCACGACTCGATCAGCGCGGCGATCGTGCAGGCGGTATGGGAGCTCTCGATCCCGCCGCATCGCGTGGCCAAGCTCTCCGGCATCGGCTGCTCCTCCAAGACGCCCGACTACTTCCTCGGCGCTTCGCACGGGTTCAACTCCGTGCACGGGCGCATGCCCTCGGTGCTGACCGGCGCCAACCTCGCCAACCGCGAGCTGATCTATCTCGGCGTCTCGGGCGACGGCGACAGCGCCTCGATCGGGCTCGGCCAGTTCGCCCACCTGATGCGCCGCGGCGTGAACATGACCTACATCGTCGAGAACAACGGCGTTTACGGCCTGACCAAGGGCCAGTTCTCCGCCACCTCCGACAAGGGCTCGAAGGCGAAGAAAGGCGCCGTCAACACCGACGAGCCGATCGATCTCGTCGCCCTCGCGCTCGAACTCGGCGCCACCTACGTCGCGCGCAGCTTCTCGGGCGACAAGGACCAGCTCGTGCCGCTGATCAAGGGCGCGCTCACCCATCAGGGTGTCGCGTTCATCGACTGCATCAGCCCCTGCGTCGCCTTCAACAACCACGAGGGCAGCACCAAGAGCTACGACTACGTCCGCGAGCACAACGAGGCGGTGAACCGGCTCGACGTGTTCTTCGACCGCACGCCGATCACCGCCTCCTACGCGCCGGGCGAGGTGACGGAGGTGACGCAGCACGACGGCTCGCTGCTGCGGATGCGCAAGCTGCACGAGGACCACGACCCGACCGACCGCGTCGCCGCGCTCAACTACCTCGCGCGCCACAAGGCCATGGGCGAGATCGTCACCGGCCTGCTCTACATCGATCCGCATCCGGAGGACCTGCACGATCATCTCGGCACGGTCGCCACGCCGCTGAACCGGCTCGATGACGCGGCACTCTGCCCGGGCTCGGCGGCGCTCGAGAAGATCAACGCCGCGCTGCGCTGAGGCGCCTCGTGGGGCTTCGCCCCACACCCCACCAAGGGCCGCAAGGCCCTTGGAACCCGGGAACACTTGAGCGCGGCCCCCGAACCGCCATTTGCTGTGACATGGACGCGCCCTTCGTCACCCCGACCGAACCCTCCGCCAGCGACGCCATCGCCGCGCTGAAGGACGAGTTCGAGTTCTTCGACGACTGGATGGACCGCTACGAGCAGGTCATCGACTGGGGGCGCGCCTTGCCCGCGTTTCCGGACGCGTGGAAGGAGCCGTCACGCAAGGTCGAAGGCTGCCAGAGCCAGGTGTGGATCGAGCCCCGCCTCGAGAACGGCCGCCTCTGGCTCGCCGGCGCCTCGGACGCGGCGATCGTCCAGGGGCTGGTCGCGATGCTGCTGCGCGTCTATTCCGGCCGCACGCCGCAGGAGATCCTCGCCACCGATCCCGGCTTCCTCACGGATCTCGACCTGATCGGCAACCTCTCCACCAACCGGGGCAACGGCATCGCCGCGCTGATCCGTCGCATCCGCGCGATCGCGACCGCGGCGGCGGCTCAGGCGGCCTGACGCGCCGCCCCGACCGTCGCCGCGAACCGCCGCAGCGCCGCCGCGGTCTCCGGCACGAAGCGGAAGAATTTCGCCGCAAGCTCGTAGATCATCACCGTGCCCGCGCGCGGCGTCAGCCCGGCGAGCAACTGCTCGAACGGAATCTCGCCCCAGCCGGGCGGCGCGTGCAGATCGCCCGTCCCGTAGGCGAGCTTCTCCCCGGAACCCGGCAGGCGGATCGTGTCGAGCCGCCCGAACTGATCCTGGAGGTGCAGATGCACCACATGCGGCGCCATCGCCGCGATGGAGGCCGCGAGATCCTGCTGCTTCGCCGCCGCCATCATCGCCGCGTGGCCGATATCGAGCGTCGCGCCGACCTGCGGATGCGCCGCCGCCGCCACCTGCGCGGCGATTCCCCAGGCATCGTGCGTCTCCGGGATGTGCGGCAGCGGCGGCAGGTTCTCCAGCGCCAGCATCACGCCGTGCCGGGCGGCGACCTCGCCGAGATCCCGCAGCGCCTCCACCTCCATGCGCTTGCGCCGCTCGATCTCCGCCGGCGCGAGGCCGCGTTCCCAGACCCCGCTGTGGACCACCAGCACGCCGGCCCCCAGCGCCCCGGTCGCCTCGATCATCGCCCGGCATACGGCACGGTGCAGGTCGTGATGCGCCGCGTCCATCAGGTTCATCCCCAGCGGGCCATGCACCGTGTAGCGCAGCGGGAACCGCCGCAGCACGGAAGCCAGCGCCTCCACCTCCGGCACATTGACGCGCCCGCCGGTCACCGCAAAGCCGTTCTGCAACGAGATCTCCGCCGCCGTGCAGCCGGACTCGGCGAACAGCGCGAGTTCCCGCGCCAGCGGCTCGGGCTCGCACGGCCCCTCGGTCGAGAGCCCGTAGGCGATGATCGTCTCGGTCATGCAGTCTCCGATAGCGTAGACGGGGCGGATCAGGATGACGCTTCGGTGTCGTTTCGTCCAGACACCGGTTTCGGCAGGTCCTCCGGGCCGAGCGTCTCGCGCTCCAGCAGCGTCGCGGCGAGCGCATCGAGCTCCGCGCGGCGGCGTTCGAGGATGGATCGTGCCGTCGCGTGCGCCTCCGCCACCAGTCCCTTCACCGCGAGATCGATCTCGCGCGCGGTCTGCTCCGAGAAACGCCGCCCGCCCCCCTCGACCGGCAGGCCGAGGAACCGGCTCGTCTCGGTCTCGTAGGCGACCTCGCCCAGCGTCTCCGCCATGCCGTAGCGCGTGACCATGCCGCGCGCGATCTCGGTCGCGCGCATCAGATCGTCCTGGGCTCCCGTGGAGACCTCGCCGAACACGAGGTCCTCCGCCGCCCGTCCGCCGAGCAGCACGGCCATCCGCCCCTTGAGCTCCGCGGCGGTCAGCAGGAACCGATCCTCCGTCGGGCGCTGCATCGTGTAGCCGAGCGCGCCGACGCCGCGCGGGATGATGCTGACCTTGTGCACCGGATCGGCCCCGGGCACCGACAGCGCCACCAGCGCATGGCCGAGCTCGTGATAGGCGACGCGCCTGCGCTCCTCCGCGTTCATCAGCCGCGACCGCCGCTCGATCCCGGCGACGATGCGCTCGATCGCGACCGTGAAGTCCTCGTTCGTCACGGCGGTCCGCTTCGCGCGCGTGGCCGCGAGCGCGGCCTCGTTCACGAGGTTGGCAAGGTCGGCGCCCGTGAAGCCGGGCGTCAGCCCGGCGATCGCGTCGAGATCGACGCCCGGGGCAAGCTTCACCTTGCGCACATGCACCGCGAGGATGTCGCGCCGCCCCTTGCGGTCCGGCCGGTCGAGCGCGACCTGGCGATCGAAGCGCCCGGCACGCGTGAGCGCCGGGTCGAGAATCTCGGGCCGGTTGGTCGCGGCAAGCAGAACGATCCCCGCGGAGGCATCGAAGCCGTCGAGCTCGACGAGGAGCTGGTTCAGCGTCTGCTCCTTCTCGTCATAGCCGCCCGTGGTCGGACCTGCGGTGCGTGCCCGCCCGAGCGCGTCGAGCTCGTCGATGAAGATGATGCAGGGGGCCGCCTTGCGCGCCTGCTCGAACAGGTCGCGCACGCGCGCGGCCCCGACGCCCACGAACATCTCGACGAACTCCGAGCCGGAGATCGAGAAGAACGGCACGCCCGCCTCGCCCGCGACCGCGCGCGCGAGCAGCGTCTTGCCGGTACCGGGCGGGCCCACCAGCAGCACCCCCTTCGGCGAGCGCGCGCCGAGCCGGCCGTAGGTCTCGGGGTCCTTCAGGAAGGCGACGATCTCCTCGAGTTCTGCCTTGGCCTCGTCGGCGCCGGCGACATCGGCGAAGGTCGTGCCGGTGTTCTTCTCGACATAGACCTTCGCCTTCGACTTGCCGACCGTCATCATGCCGCCGAACCCCGCGCGGTCGGCGAAGCGGCGGATCAAGAAGAACCAGAGGCCGAAGAACACCAGGGCCGGCACGATCCAGGACATCAGCGTCACCAGGAAGCCGGGTTCGGGCGCGCCGGTGAACGTCACGTGGGCCTTGGCGAGGTCCTCGGCGAGGCTGTCGTCCACCCGCTGGGTGACGAAATAGGGTCGCCCGTCGATCGGCTCGCGGAAACGGCCGGTGATGCGCCGGTCGCCGACCGTCACCTCGGCGACCTTGCCCTCCGCCACCAGACGCTTGAAGTCCGAATAGGGCAGGGTTTCGGTCTGGCGCGCCGCCGTGATGACGTCCTGGATCAGCAGCACGCCGAGCACGGCGGCGAGGATGTACCAGGTGTTGATCTGGGTCTTCTTCTCCACGGCCTGCTCCCGAGTGCGTCAGGGCACCAGCCATGAGCCCTGCACGGCGCCACTTTCCCAGGCGAAGCCTGCGCGCCGATGCGCCCCGGGCGCAAGCCTGAGCCAGTCGAGGCGATCGATGGTCAGCAGGATGACGGCGAAGTTCTGCATCGGCTGCGGGTGCGTCGGTTCGCCGGGTGGGACCGCGGCGAGCGTACCGGGCGGGTCGGCCTGCGCATAGTCGGCACGCGACCCGATCGGCGTCGCTTCCCATGCCGTCCGCCAGACCGGCCCATCGGTGAGCACCGCGGCCGCGCCCGCGAGGCGAAGCTGCATGCGCGCCCGGGGATCCCATGCCAGAAGCGCGACGCGCGGCTCGGCGGCGATCTCGGCCACCTTGGCGCTGCGCCGGTCGGTGTGAAGGCACAGCACGCGTGCGACAGGATCGACGCCCCGCAGGACCACGCTGCGCAGCCGCGGCGCGCCGTCGCGTCCGGCGGTGGCGAGCTGGACGATGCGGCCGGGATGACGCGGATCGGCCGCGGCGCGGACCAGCAGCGCCCAGGCGCTCGCCAGTATCTCCGCCAGCGTCGCGTCCATCAGCCGCCGAGCGCGGCCGTCACCTTCGCGGTGGCGCCGGACAGCTCGCCGAGCTTCGCCCCCGCCTTGACCCTGTCCTGGCTCTCCAGCCCGCGCGCCTGGCGCGCGATCGCCGCGTCGGCCTCGGCCTCGGCCTCGTCGCGCGGCAGCACGAGCACGCCCGACTCGTCCGCGAGAATCACGTCGCCCGGCATCACCGCGACCCCGCCGCAGGAGACCGGCTTGTTCAGCCGCCCGCCGAGGTCGTAGAGGCGCGTGGTGATGGGCGCGAGGCCGCGGCACCACATCGGGAAGTCGCTGTCCCTGATCTCGGTGAGATCGGTGCAGGGTCCGTCGACCACGCCGGCCTTTGCGCCGGCCGCCTTCGCCGCGACCGTCACCCCGCCGCCCCAGCAGGCGTGGCGGTCGTCGCCGAGGCGATCCACCACCAGCACGTCGCCCGGGCGCAGGAGGCCGAGCGCGTGGTGCAGCAGCGTCGAGTCCGGCCCCGGAATCGCCAGCGTGACGGCGACCCCGGCGATGCGCTTCTCGCGCAACAGCGGCTGGATGCCGCGATCCATGAAGCCCCAGTGGCGCCAGTGTCCGATCGTCGCGGTCTCGACCTGTTCCAGCTTGGCGACGAGTGCCGCCGGCAGCGTCTCCGGCATCGGCCCGATCTCGTATTTCGGCATCACGACTCTCCCTAGCGCCCCACGGCGCGCATGAACCCGAGCAGCCGCTCGACCAGCAGCACCACACCGAGCGAGAGCGTGATCAGCACCACGGCGAGCGCGGCGACCAGCGGATCGGTATGGCCTTCGACATAGCGGTACATCTCGACCGGCAGGGTCGAGAGCCGCGGGCCGACGATGAACAGGGAGATCACCACCTCGTCGAAGCTGATCAGGAAGGCGAGCGCGGCGGAGGCGATCAGCCCGGGCAGCGCGAGCGGCAGGGTGATCCGGCGAACCACTGTGAACGGTGTCGCGCCGAGCGTGGCGGCGGCATCCTCGAGATCGGGCGGCAGCGTCGAGAGCGCGGTCACCATGATGCGCACGACGAAGGGCAACGTGACGGCCAGATGCGCGATCGCGAGCCCCGGCCAGGTGGCGGCGAGGCCGAACGGGAAGAACACCAGCAGGATGCCCAGGCCCAGCACGAGGGTCGGCAGCAGGAGCGGCGCGGTCAGCGCGGCGAAGATCGCGTCGCGGCCGCGGAAGCTGAGCCGCGCGATCGCATAGGCCGCCGGCACGCCGATCGCGAGCGCCGTCACCGTCACGACGGAGGCGAGGATGGCGCTGCGCCGCATCGCGCCCATCAGCGCCTCGTGCTCCCACAGCGCCGCGAACCAGCGCAGCGACAACCCGGGCGGCGGAAAGGTCAGGAACCGGTCCGAGGAGAACGCGATGATCGCGACGAAGATTCCCGGCGCGAGCAGGAACAGGTAGCCGCACAATACGACGAGGCGGAAGCCCATCAGGCGGCCACCTTCCGCGTCAGCGCCGTGTAGGCGGCAAGGATCAACAGCAGCAGCGTCAGCGCATACATCGCGAGCGCCGCCGCCGCCGGCCAATCGACCGACTGCAGCGCGAGGTCGTAGATCTCGGTCGCGAGCACGAATACCCGCCCGCCGCCCAGCAGCTTCGGCGTGATGAAGGCGCTCATGGCGAGCACGAAGCCGATCAGCCAGCCGAGGATCACGCCCGGCAGCGAGAGCGGCAGGGTGACGCGCAGGAAGACCTTCCAGGGCGGCGCGCCAAGCGTGGCCGCCGCCTCCTCCACCGCGCGGTCGAGCCGGCCGAATCCCGCAAGCAGCGACAGGATCACATAGGGCATCACGCTCTCGGTCAGCCCGATCGCGACGCCATCCCAGTTGTTGATCAGCGGCACCGGCCGGGAGGCGAGGCCGAGGCCCAGCAGCGCGGCGTTCACGAGCCCCTGATCGCCAAGCACCACCAGCCAGCCGACCACGCGCACCACGCCCGAGACCAGCAGCGGCGCCACCGCGAGGATCGCGAGCAGGCCGCGCCAGCGGCTGGTGGTGCGGAACAGGAAGAGCGCGATCGGATAGGCGATCACCACCGCCGCGGTGCTGCACGTCGCCGCGAGCCGGAACGAGTTGGCCGTCAGCGTCCAGGTGAAGTCGTCGGCGAACAGCTTGGCGTAGCTGTCGAGCGCGACCGCCTCGACCATCGCGCCCGAGCCCTCGGAGATGTTGAGCGAGATGCGGAACAGCCAGGCGATCGGCAGCACGAACACGATCGCGAGCGCCGCGAGCGCGGGCGCGAGCAGCAGCCAGGGGAGATAGGGGCGCGTCATGCCCGCTCGGCGAAGGCGAGGGTATCGGCGGCGGACCAGGCGAAGCCGACCGGCGCGCCGGGGGCGAGGCCGCGCCACTCGGGCGCCGCCCCCGAGACCTCGGCGGCGAGACGGCCGAGCGGCGTCTCCGCCTCCACCTGCACCACGTCGCCGATATAGGTGATGCGCCGCACGGTGCCTTCGGCGCGGTTCTCCGCGCCGTCCGGATCGGCGCCGTCGCGCAGGATGCGCACGCGATGCGGCCGCACCATCGCCACCTGGCCGGGCCGGAGCGTGCCCTGCGCGGTCGCGACCGGCGCGGCGATCCGGTTCATCCGCCCCAGGAAGCCCGCGACGAAGGGTGTGGCCGGGCGCTCATAGACCTCCTCCGGCGTGCCGGTCTGCTCGATCCGGCCTTCGCGCATCACGGCCACGCGGTCGCACATCGCCAGCGCCTCGGTCTGGTCGTGCGTGACGAACACCGCGGTGATCCCTGCCGCGCGCTGGATGTCGCGGATCTCGCCGCGCATCTCCTCGCGCAGCTTGGCATCGAGGTTGGAGAGGCACTCGTCGAGCAGCAGCAGGCTGGGACGGATCGCGATCGCGCGCGCGAGGGCGACGCGCTGCTGCTGCCCGCCCGAGAGCTCGCGCGGCTTGCGGTGCGCGAGCCCCTCCAGCCGCACCATGCGCAGCGCCTCGGCCACACGCCGGTCGCGTTCGGCGCGCGCGAGCCCCCGCATCTCGAGCCCGAAGCCGACATTCGCCCCGGCGGTCATGTGCGGGAACAGCGCGTAGGACTGGAACACCAGCCCGATGTCGCGCCGGTGCACCGGCAGGGCGGTGATGTCGCGCCCGCCGAGGCGCACCGCGCCCGCATCCGGCGGCACGAGACCGGCGACGATCCGGAGCGTGGTGGTCTTGCCGCAGCCCGAGGGGCCGAGCAGGGCGAGGAACTCGCCCTCGGCCACGGTCAGATCGAGCGCATCGACCGCCGGCGGACCGTCACCGTAGCGCTTGGTGAGGCCCGCGAGCGCGAGTTCCGCCACGCGCTCCTCAGCGCCCGCCGGCGGCGATCACCTCGCGACGCCAGCGGTTGTTCCAGGTATCGCGCACCTTCACGATGTCGGCCCAGTCGAGCGGGATGACGCGGTCGCGATAGCGCGGATCGGCGGCCGTGCGGGCGAGCGCGTCCGGGTTCGGCGTCGCCTTGGCGTTGGTCGGGCCGTAGAACATGCGGTTGGTGAAGGCGGTCTGCGCCTCGGCGTCGAGCGCGTACTGCATGAAGGCGACGGCGGCGGCGCGGTTCGGCCCGCCGCGCACGACGTTGATGGTGTTGATCTGGAAGGCCGTGCCCTCCTCCGGCAGCATCACGCCGATCCGTCCGTTCGACTGGTCGTGGTAGAGCTGGCTGCGCGCGTTCCAGCCGGTGGCGTAGGTGACCTGGTCGTTCAGGATCAGGCTGTAGCCGTCGGGGCGCGGATCGAAGGTCTGCACCAGCGGCGCGAGTGCGCGCAACTTGGCGATGGCGCGGTCCACGCCGCGGGTGTAGTCGCCCCCCTCCATCCGCTCGACGATCGCGGTGAGCACGAGTCCCTGGATGTTCGGCGGCGCGGAGACCGCGATGCGGCCGCGCAGGGCCTCGTCCCACAGCACCCGCAGGCTGGTCGGCGCCGGACGGACCTTGGTGGTGTCGTAGACGATCACGAAGTGATCGAAGGTGACGGCAGGGCCGCACTCCCCGCCCGCCTCGCGCGCGAGCGGCACGAGATCGTTGATCGCCGGCACCTCGGCGGGCGTGATCTTCTCCACCAGACCCTCGGCGCAGGCGATCGCGGCCGTGGTGATGTCCATGATCACCACGTCGGTCTGCGGCGCGGTGCGCTGGCTGCGCAGCGTGCCGAGCATCGCCGCCGACGTCACGGGTGCGAAATAGGTGACGCTGAGGCCGGGGTTGCGGGCGCGGAAGGGCTCGACCACGACCGCGGTGTAGTTCTCCTGGAAGATGCCCGTGTAGGCCATCAGGGTCATGGTGCCGGAGACCTGCGCGTCCGCCGTGCCGCCGACCATCGCCGCCGCCGCGGCTGCGATTGCGATCCTTCGCATCCTCACGCTCTCCCGTGCCCGAACCTCGGCCCGCGATCTTGCGCGCGCAGCCAGACGCTGTCGAGACGGCGCATGGTGCGATGCGGGATGGCACAGGCGGGACCATCCCGGCTATAGCCGCGCGCATGACCGCAACCGCGCTGCCCGCACGCGCGGCGGGTGGCGCATGGTCGGCCGAGATCCGCTCGACCGTCTCGCTCGCCTGGCCGATCGCGCTGACGAACCTGTCGCAGATGGCGATGGGCATCACCGATGCGGCGATGCTCGGCAACTACGACCCGGTGGCGCTCGCGGCCTCGGCTATCGGGCTCGCGCTCTACTGGACCTTCGCGATCGCCGGGCTCGGGCTCGCCTTCGGCACCGCGCCGCTGATGGCGCAGGCGCTCGGGCGGCGGCGGCATGCGGTGCGCGACGTGCGCCGCTCGGCACGGATGGGTCTGTGGGCGACGGCCGGATTCGCCCTGCCCGCGTCGCTCATGCTCTGGCACGCCGAGGCGATCCTGCTGCTGCTCGGCCAGGAGCCGCCGATCGCCGCGCTCGGCGGGGTCTATGTACGCACCCTGCTTCCAGGGCTGCTGCCGTTCTGGTGGTTCATGGTGCTGCGCAGCTTCGTCTCCGCGCTCGAGCGGCCGAAACCCGCGCTGGTCGCCACCATGATCGCGATCCCGCTGAACGGCCTGCTCGACTGGCTGTTCATCTTCGGCCGTTTCGGCCTGCCCGAGCTCGGCATCGTCGGCGCGGGCATCGCCAGTGCGGCGTCGATGACGGCGATGATGGCGATGCTGCTCGGCGTGTGCGTGACGGACCGGCAGTTCCGCCGCTACGCGCTGCTCGGGCGGCTGTGGCGGCTCGACCGCGACCGCATGGCGGAGCTGTTGCGGGTGTCGCTGCCGATCGTCGGTGCGCTGCTGTTCGAGGTGATGGTGTTCAACGCGGCGGTGCTGCTGGTGGGGTGGATCGACGCGGTGTCGGTGGCCGCCCACGCGATCGCCATCCAGTGCGCGAGCCTCACCTTCATGGTGCCGATGGGAATCAGCCAGGCCGCGACGGTGCGGGTGGGATTGGCGGCCGGGGCGCGCGACCGCGAGGGCGTCGCGCGCGCGGGCTGGACCGCGCTCGGGCTCGCCGGCGGGTTCATGAGCGCGATGGCGCTGGTGTTCGTGCTGACGCCGGGTCCGATCGTGGCGCTGTTCCTCGACCCGACGCTCGCGCAGGCGGAGGAGGTCGCGGCACTCGGCGCGCGGCTCTTGCGGGTGGCCGGGCTGTTCCAGGTGGTGGACGGGCTCCAGGTGGTCGGGGCCGGCGCGCTGCGCGGGCTCAAGGACACGCGCGTGCCCATGCTGTTCGCGGGTCTCGGCTACTGGGTGCTGGGGCTGCCGGTGGGCGCGCTGCTGGCCTTCGGCGCCGGCTTCGGGGCCTTGGGGATCTGGCTCGGGCTTGCCTTCGGCCTCGCGATCGTGGCCGGGCTCCTGGTGGTGCGGTGGTCGCGGCGGGAGGCTCTCGGGATAGGGGGTGTGGGGGAAAGGGTCGGCTGACCCTTTCCCCCGCTACAGGCGTTCCTTATCTGTCTGCCATGGACGCGCTCGCCGAACGCATCCTCGACACGGCGCTCGACCGCGCCCAGGTGGTGGGCTGGCTCGATCTCCGGCTGCGCGAGGTCGCGGGCGAACTGGGCCTGCCGCTGACCGAGGTGCTGGCCCGGTTCCGCGACCAGGATGCGATCGCGGATGCGCATTTCCAGCGCCTGCTCGCGGCGATGATCGCCCCGCCTTCCGATCCGGCGGCCTTCGCGATCCTGTCGCCGCGCGAGCGGGCCGAGGCGGTGATGCTGCGCTGGTTCGAGGCGGCGGCGGCGCGGCGCGCCGTGACCATCGCGATGATCCAGGAGAAGGCCTGGCCGTTCCACCCGCATCACTGGGTGCCGATGATCTTCAACCTGTCGCGGCTGATCCATTGGGTGCGCGACGCCGCGCAGCTCGACCGCAGCGGGCCGGTGCGGGCGATCGAGGAGATCGGGCTGACGGACGCCTTCCTCGTGACGCTTGCGACCTTCGCGCTCGACCGTTCGGGCGATCTGACAGCGACGCGGCGGACCCTGTCCTCGGCGCTCCGGCTGGTGCCGCTGGGATAGCGGCTGAGGCCCGTGGACTCACGGGCGCGTGCGCAGGGGTTCCGCGGCGGCATCGAAAGGCGCAGTCTGCGGGTGCAACAGGACCGGGAGACCGCCATGCCGACACGTCGCATGTTGCTGGCACTTGCGCCCGCGCTGCTCGCCGCCCCGGCCGCGGCGCACCACGGCTGGGGCAGCTACGAGGCACAGACTCCGCAAACGCTGACCGGCGAGATCGAACGCGTGGAGTTCGCCAATCCGCACGCGACGCTCTGGCTGAAGACGCCGGGCAAGACCTGGGAGGTGGTACTGGCGCCGCCGTTCCGCATGATCAACCGCGGCCTGCCGCGGGAGGGGCTGCGCGCGGGCATGACCGTGACGGTGATGGGCTATCCGCACCGCCAGCGCGAGGAGGAGCTGCGCGCGGAGTGGATCCGCATCGGCGAGCAGGTGACGCAGCTCCGCTGACCCGAGCATGGAACACGACCACGGCGTCAGCGCCCCGGACTGGGCGGTCTGGCTGGAGGCGAGCGCCCTCGGCGAGATCGCGCGCGACTCGCTCTGGCTCTACCCGATCGCCTCGATCGCGCATGTGCTGGGGATCGCGCTGCTGATCGGTTCGATCATCTCGTTCGATCTGCGCGTGCTGGGTGTGGCGCGCGCGGTGCCGTTCGCTGCGGCGGCCGGGTTGCTGCTGCCGGTCGCGCGCCTCGGCTTCGTGATGATCGTGCTCTCCGGTGTGGTGATGCTGGCGGCGGACGCGACGCATGTCGCGACCAACGACGCCTTCGCGGTGAAGACGGTGCTGGTGGTGCTGGCGCTGACCAACGTGCTCCTGTTCCACCGCATCGCCTGGCCGTCCGAGGGCCAGGAACCTGGGCAGCTCGCCCGCACGCTCGCCGCGTTCTCGGCGGTCCTGTGGCTCGGCGTCGCCTCCAGCGGACGCGCGATCGCCTATTTCTGAGCCGGCACGGTCCCGCCGATCGAGCGGGTGATCGCGACGGCCGCCTCGCGCACGACCGGGCCGAGGGCCGCGACCGTGGCGCGCGTCATCCGCACAGTCGGGCCGGAGAGCGAGAGGCCCGCGATCGGCTCGCCGTACTCGTTGAAGATCGGCGCGGCGACGCAGCGCATGCCGGGATTGCGCTCCTCGTCGTCGAGCGCCCAGCCGCGTGCGCGGATGCGCGCGAGGTCGCGCGCGAGGCTCGCGCGGTCGGTGATCGTGTGTTCGGTGAAACGGTCGAGCGCGAGGCGATCGAGCATCGCCGCGGCGCGTTGGGCCGAGAGATGCGCGAGGATCGCCTTGCCCACCCCCGAGGCATGGAACGGCGCGCGCGTGCCGGGGCGGAAGAAGGCGCGGATCGGCTCGTGCGTCTCGACCTGGCTGACGAACACGACGCCGTCCTCCTCGGCGACGGCGAGATTCGCGGTCTCGCCGCTCCGGGCGACCAGGGCCTGCATGACCTGGCGTCCGTGCTCGGCGATCTTGCGCCGGCGCAGGAACGCGGCACCGATGCGGAAACACTCCGCGCCGATATGCCAGAGCTGGGCGGTCTCGTCGAACTCGACGATGCCGTGGTGCTGAAGCGTCGCGAGCATGCGGTAGGCGGTGGAGGGTGGCAGGCCGGCGGCGGCCGCGGCCTCGGTGAGCGAGAGGCCGTTCGCCTCCGCGACATGGCGCATCAGCGCGACCGCGCGATCGAGGGTCTGCACGCCACCGGCCTCGGTGGCGCTCTGCGCAAGCCGCGGGCGGCCGCGCAGGCGTTTCTGCGGCACGGACATCGTTGACGATGTGGCACGGGCTCGCGCGGCTGTGAAGAGGAAAACTATTTCATCGGATTGGGCGCGAGCGCGGATGGAAAAGGTTTTTGCTTGTTCTGTCAGGGCATTAGGCCGGGTTTGAACGTCATGAAAAAGTTTTCCGAAAAAGTTGCGCCGTGATCGGTGGCCCCGGTATCTCCCCTGCACGTCCGGAGAGGGAGACCGCCATGCCGAGAATGCGCGCCGTCGATGCCGCCGTCCTGGTGCTGGAGCGCGAGGGCGTCAGGTGCGCCTTCGGCGTGCCCGGCGCGGCGATCAATCCGCTCTATTCGGCGATGCGGCGCCACGGCGGCATCCGCCACATCCTCGCCCGCCATGTCGAGGGCGCCTCGCACATGGCCGACGGCTACACGCGCGCCAAGCCCGGCAATATCGGCGTCTGCATCGGCACTTCGGGCCCGGCCGGCACCGACATGATCACCGGCCTCTACACCGCCCAGGCCGACAGCCTGCCGATCCTGTGCATCACCGGCCAAGCGCCGCGCGCCAAGCTCCATAAGGAGGATTTCCAGGCGGTCGACATCGAGGCGATCGCCAAGCCGGTGACCAAGTGGGCCGTGACGGTGCGCGAGCCCGCCCTGGTGCCGATGGTGGTCCAGCAGGCCTTCCACGTCATGCGCTCGGGCCGCCCGGGCCCCGTGCTGATCGACCTGCCGGTCGATGTGCAGATGGGCGAGATCGAGTTCGACATCGACACCTACGAGCCGCTGCCGGTCTACAAGCCGGCCGCGACCCGCCGGCAGGTCGAGAAGGCGATGGCGATGCTGAACGCCGCCGAACGCCCGCTGATCGTCGCCGGCGGCGGCATCATCAACGCCGCCGCGTCCGATCTGCTGGTCCGCTTCGCCGAGCTCACCGGCATCCCGGTGATCCCGACACTGATGGGCTGGGGCGCGATCCCGGACGATCACCCGCTGATGGCCGGCATGGTCGGGCTCCAGACCAGCCACCGCTACGGCAACGCGACCTTCCTGCGCTCGGATTTCGTGCTCGGCATCGGCAATCGCTGGGCGAACCGGCACACGGGCTCGATCGAGACCTACACCAAGGGCCGGAAATTCGTGCACGTGGACATCGAGCCGACCCAGATCGGCCGCGTGTTCGCCCCCGATTTCGGCATCGTCTCGGACGCGAAGGCAGCACTCGGGCTCTTCGTGGCGGCCGCCGAGGAGTGGGCGCGCGACGGCAGGCTCGCCGACCGTTCCGCCTGGGCCGCGGAGTGCCTCCACCGCAAGACCACGATGCTGCGGCGCACGCACTACGACCAGGTGCCGCTGAAGCCACAGCGCGTCTATCAGGAGATGGTCGAGCAGTTCGGCCGCGATGTCTGCTACGTCACCACGATCGGGCTGAGCCAGATCGCCGGCGCGCAGTTCCTGAAAGTCTACAAGCCCGGCAACTGGATCAATTGCGGCCAGGCCGGCCCGCTCGGCTGGACGCTGCCGGCGGCGCTCGGCGTGCGCGCGGCCGATCCGGACCGCAGGATCGTCGCCCTCTCCGGCGACTACGACTTCCAGTTCCTGATCGAGGAACTCGCGGTCGGCGCGCAGCACAAGCTGCCCTTCCTCCAGATCGTCGTGAACAACTCCTATCTCGGCCTGATCCGCCAGGCGCAGCGCGGCTTCCAGATGGATTTCGAGGTGAGCCTCGCCTTCGTGAACATCAACATGGCCGAGCAGGGCGAGGACGTTGCCGGCTATGGCGTCGATCACGTCGCGGTGGCGGAGGGGCTCGGCTGCAAGGCGCTGCGCGTGACCAGCCCGAACCAGTTCAAGGAGGCCTTCGCCGAGGCCGAGCGGCTGATGGCCGAGCACCAGGTGCCGGTGGTGCTCGAGTTCATCCTGGAGCGGGTGACCAACATCGCCATGGGCACCGAGATCGACAGCGTGAACGAGTTCGAGGACATCCTCTGCCTCGACCCGAGCCTGACGCGCGAGAACGGCTATGTGCCGGAACGCCTCGGCGCCCGCGCGCTCCTCCCGGCCAAGTGACAAGGGGGGCCGGCGCCATGCCGGCCCCCGATCGCGCTACCGCTTCTCGATGTTCCAGAACACCATCACCGGCGAGGCGAGCACGCCCGTCACCGCGGTGCGCCGCGCATAGGGCAGGTCCGCCTGGCCGAGCACGCGGTAGGGCTGCACCACCGCGAGCCGCCTCTGCAGCTCCTCGGCGAGGCGCTTGCGCGTCGCCTCGTCGGTCGCGTCGATGAACGCGCCGCGGATGCGCTCGGCCTCCTCGTCGCAGGGCCAGCCGGCCCAGTTGCGGCCGTCGCAGGACATGTTGGTGCCGATGTTGGTCAGCGGGTGGAACATCGTCGCGCCCGAGGCGTAGGTCAGGAAGATGTTGTAGCCGCCCTGGTCCGGCGGGTTGCGGTTCACCTGCCGCGTGATGACCGTGCCCCAGTCGTTGTATTGCAGATCGACGTTCATCCCGGCCCGGCGCATCCCCGCCGCGGCCACCTCGGCCATCCGTCCGATCGGGGCGATGTCGTTGGTGGTGACGAACACGATGCGCTCTCCCTTGTAGCCGGCCTCGGCGAGCAGCGACTTCGCCTTCTCGATGTTCGGCCGCCGCAGATCCTCCGTGCCCGCCTCGGAGCCGTAGACACTGCCGCAGATGAAGAACGCCTCGCAGCGGCGCCACCAGCGCTCGTCGCCGAACCCGGCCGCCATGGTGTCGGCCTGGTCGAACATGTAGGCGAGCGCGAGCCGCGCGCGATGGTCGTTGAAGGGGGGATAGAGGCTGTTCGGCCGCAGCATCCCCTGCGTGCCGATGGTGTTGAGCTTGTCGAGCGCGACCGTGCGTGCGCGTGTCAGCACGGGGATCAGGTCGGTCGCGGGCTGTTCCCAGATGTCGATCTCGCCGGATTGCAGCGCCGCGGCGATGGTCGAGGCATCGGGAATGTTGCGCCACTCGACGCTCGCGACCTTCACGACGCGCCCGCCCGCGAGGCCCGAGGGCGGCTCGGATCGCGGCACGTAGTCGGGGTTGCGGTCGTAGACCACCACCTGGCCGGCCATCCAGCGATCGCGGTTGAAGCGGAACGGGCCGGAGCCGACCGTCGTGGTGATGGGGCGCGCCGGATCGGTCTTGGCATCCTCCTCGCGCATGATCACCGGGATCTGCCCGACCGCCGAGCCTAGCGCGTATTCCATCAGGCCGAAGGGGCGCTTCAGCACCATGCGGAAGGTCTTGGCATCGACAATGTCGAGCGAGGCGAGCGCGTCGCCCACGCGCGAGCCCACCGTATCGCGCGCCATCCAGCGGCGCAGGCTCTGCGCCACGTCGGCGGTGGTCACAGGCTGGCCGTCGTGGAACTTCAGCCCGTCGCGCAGCGTGAACTCCCAGGTCAGGCCGTCCGGCGAGACCGACCAGCGCTCGACCATCTGCGGCTTGGGCTGGAGGTTCTCGTCCCAGGCGAACAGCGTCTCGTAGATCATCAGCCCGTGCATGCGGGTGATCACCACCGACACCGCGACGGGATCGAGCGTGCGCAGATCGGCGTGCGGCACGACGCGCAGCACGTTGTCCTGGGCTGCCGCAGGCGCGGCGAGGGCGAGCGCAGCCGCCGCCGCGAGCATCGTTCGGCGCAAGGTCGTCATGGTGGTCCTTCCCCGTTGTTCAGGCGCGGCGGAAGGTGAACACGCGGCAGCGGTTGGTGACAACCCGGCATGTGTCGCCGCTGAAGGCGAAGCATGGGCGCTGCGCCCAGGGCCCGTCGCTGCGGCGGCCGAGGGCGCGCCCGGCCCCGAGCGGCACGAGCGGCATCGCCTGGCGGAGCGGACCTGCGCCCATGGTCAGCGTCGCGGCGCCGTCGGCGACCGCGACCTCGAACGCGGCGCCGAGCGCGTCGTTGCGCCACGGCCCGACCCACGCCGGATCGGGTGTGGCGTCGCGTGGCACAGGGACGAAGCGGCGCGCCACGTGGTTGATCTCACCCGCGATCGCGGCGCCCTCGTGACGGAGCCGGATCCACATGTACGGGCTGCGCGAGACCGCCCAGCCATCGCCACCGTCGAAGAGCTGCTCGGCCGCGCCGAGGAAGGTCACGCGCCCGTTGGCGAGCTCGATCCAGAACGGCGAACCGTCCGCGGCGGCGAACAGCCCGTCCGGCAGCGCGGTGGTGGCGGGCGGCAGGGTCGCGCCGAGCCCGGCGGCGATCACGTCGAGCGCGAGCCCGAGCGGATCGGTGTCCTCGCGGTTCGACAGCAGCACAACGCCGATGCCGTGCTCGGGCGCGATCAGCACGTGGTTCTTGTACCCCGGCAGCGAGCCGCCGTGTCCGAACAGCGGGATGCCGAGGAAGGGCGCGTGGGCGATGCCGAGCCCGTAACCCGTTTCGCGCCCGTCGGTCAGGCGCCGACGCGCGGCGAGGCGCGGCAGCAGGCCCTGCACGGCCTCGCGCTCGGCGAGCAGGGCCGCAAGCCAGATCGCGAGGTCGCGCGCCGAACCGGCAAGCCCACCCGAAGCGGAGAGATGCGTGCCGTAGCGCCCGCTGTGCCATGCGCCGGACTCGTCGCGCCAGTAGCCGGTGGCAAGGTTCGGCACCGGATCGGTGAAGTCCTCGGGGAACCGCACCGAGTGCAGCCCGAGCGGGGCGAAGAACGCCCCTTGCCACGCGTCGGCGAGCGGGCCGACGCGCGGCTCCAGCGCATGCTGCATCCAGCGATAGCCGGTGTTGCAGTAGGAGATCTCGGTGCCGGCGGGGTAGTTCAGGGCGTCGATCGCGGCGGTGAAGCGGTAGAGCGCATCGCGCGCATGGGTCGCGGTCCACGGCACGCCCAGTTGCCACAGCGCCTCCATCGCGTCTGGGATGCCGCTGGTCATGTCGAGCGCGCGGCCGACCGGCACCGCGGCGGGCGCGGGCGCGAGATCGGGCAGATGCGTGCCGAGCGGATCGTCGAGCCGGATCCCGCCCTCGCGCAGCACCAGCGCGGCGAGCACGTGCTTGGTGATCGAGGCCCAGCGGAACACCGTGTCGGGCGTGATCGCGAGCGCGTGGTCGAGGCTCGCGAGCCCGCCGCAGGCGGTGGCGCGCGGACCGTCGCGGTCGAACAGCACGATCGCGCCGCCGGGTCCGCGCGCGGCGGCCCAGGAGGCGGCGATCGCGTCGGCGTGCGCCTGCGCGCGGGCGAGATCGACGGTCATCGGCACTCCTCGGTCAGCGTCGGCCGAACAGGCGTTCGAGTTCGGTGCGCGTCAGACGGATCCAGGTCGGGCGGCCGTGGCTGCACGTACCGCTGTTCGGCGTCGCCTCGATCTGGCGCAACAGCGCATCCATCTCGGCCGGGGTGAGACGACGGCCTGCGCGCAGGGAGCCGTGACAGGCCATGCGCGCCAGCACCGCATCGATCCGCACGCGCAGCATGGTCGTCTCGCCGGTCTCGGTCAGTTCCTCGGCGATGTCGCGCAGCAACGCCGCCGCGTCGCAGCCGGCGAGCGGGGCGGGCACGGCGCGCACCAGCAGCGCGCCGCCGAAGGGCTCGACCGCGAGGCCGAGGGTGGCGAGCTCGTCCGCGCGCGCGAGCACGGCCTCCGCCGCTGCGGGGGAGAGTTCCACGACTTCCGGCGAGAGCAGCGTCTGCGGCGCGACCCCGCCCGCTTCCAGCGCGCGGCGCAAGGCCTCGTGGGCGAGGCGCTCGGCGGCGGCGTGCTGATCGACCAGCACCACCGCGCCGTCGGAGGTTTCGGCGACGATATAGGTGTTGAGGAGCTGGGCGCGCGCGGCGCCGAGCGGGTGCTCGGCCGGCGGTGGTGCGGCAGGGACGGGGCGCGCGAGCGGCGGCGCGGCGAGCGGCAAAGCGGGCGCTTCGGCGAACGACGGTGTGGCCGCGGCGAGGCGCATCGACGGCGACCAGCGCGCGGCCGGTGCGGGGGCGACCGTGCGCGCGGTGCCGAGGGCCGCGCGCAGGGCCGAGATGACGAAGCCGCGCACCGCGTCGGGCTCGCGGAAGCGCAGCTCGGCCTTGGCCGGGTGCACGTTCACGTCCACCGCTTGGGGCGGGAGGGTCAGCGCCAGCACCGCGAGCGGATGCCGCCCATGCGCGACCAAATCGCCATAGGCGACGCGGAGCGCGGTGCGCAGCAAGCGGTCGGCGACGGGCCTCCCGTTCACCATCAGATGCTGCTCGGTCGCGGTGGCACGGGTCAGGCTGGGCGGCCCGATCACGCCCGCGAGCGCGAACGCGCCGCGCGCGGACGACACGTCCACCGCGTGCTCGGCGAGGTCGGGGATCAGCCCAGCGATGCGGCGGGACCGATCCGCGGGTGGGGCGGCCAGCGCCTCGCGCCCGTCCAGCGTGACGGTGAAGCCGACGCCGGGATGCGCCAGTGCCAGCCGCCGGACCGCCTGCACGCAGGCCTCCGCCTCGGTGCGCGCGGTCTTGAGGAACTTGAGCCGTGCCGGGGTGGCGAAGAACAGGTCGCGCACGGTCACACGCGTCCCCTGCGGCGCGGCGGCCGGCCGCACCTCGCCCTTCGCGCCGGCCTCGACCGCGATCATCGCCCCGGTATCGGACCCGCCAGTCCGCGAGACGATCTCCAGCCGCGCCACCGCGCCGATCGACGGCAGCGCCTCGCCGCGGAAGCCGAGCGTGGCGATCTCGATCAGCCGCTCATCGGCGAGCTTGGAGGTGGCGTGCCGCTCCACCGCGAGCGCCAACTCGTCCGGCGCGATGCCGGCGCCGTCATCCTCCACCGTGATGCGCGCCGTGCCGCCGCCCTCGATCGCGACCGCGATCCGCCGCGCCCCGGCATCGAGCGCGTTCTCGACCAGCTCCTTCACCACCGAGGCCGGACGCTCCACCACCTCGCCGGCGGCGATGCGGTCGGCGACGGCGGGGGGCAGCAGGCGGATGGTCATCCGCCCATCCGCCGCAGCGCGGCGACCAGCCCGGCGGTCGCGGGATCGAGTGCCGCCGTGTCGCCCGTGGCAAGCGCCGCCTCGGTGCCGCCGGCGAGCGTCTTGCCGAGCTCCACGCCCCACTGGTCGAAGGCGTTGATCCCCCAGAGGGCGGCTTGCAGCGCGACCTTGTGCTCGTAGAGCGACAAGAGCGCGCCGAGATGGTGCGGGTCGAGGCGCGGCAGGATGATGGAGATGGTCGGGCGGTCGCCGGGGAAGCTGCGGTGCGGGCCGAGGGCGGCGGCACGCGCGGGATCGGTGCCGGAGGCGGTCAGTTCCGCGACCGCCTCCTCCTCGCTGCGGCCGAGCGCGAGCGCGGCACCCTGCGCCGCGGCATGGGCGAGCAGGATGCGGTGGTTCGCTTCGAGCTCGTGATCGGGCCGCGCGACCAGCACGAGATCGGCCGGGATCACGGCCGTGCCCTGGTGCAGCAACTGGCCGAAACTGTGCTGGAAATTCGTCCCCGGCTCGCCGAACACCACGGGCGCGGTCGGGAACGGCACCGGCCGCCCGGCGAGATCGACCCGCTTGCCGTTGCTCTCCATCTCCAACTGTTGCAGCCAGGCCGGCAGGCGCGCGAGCCGCTGGTCGTAGGGCAGGCACGCATAGGCCGCGCGGCCGAGGAAGGTCGCGTGCCAGGTGTGCGCGAGCGCGAGCAACATCGGCAGGTTGCGGCGCGGTGGGGCCGCGAGCGCGTGCGTGTCCATCGCATGCGCGCCGGCGAGCAGGTCCGCGAACACCTCCCAGCCGCGCGCCAGCGCGATGCCGAGCCCGATCGGCGACCAGAGCGAATAGCGCCCGCCCACCCAGTCCTTGAAGCCAAACACGCGCTCGCGCGGGATGCCGAAGGCGGAGGTCGCGGCGAGATTGGTGGAGAGGGCCGCGAGATGCTGCCCGATGCGATCCGCGCCGAGCGTCGCGGCGAGCCATTCGCGCGCGACGGAGGCGTTCGCCATGGTCTCCTGGGTGGTGAAGGACTTGGACGCGATCAGCACGAGGGTGCGCGCGGGATCGAGCCGTGCGAGCACCGGCGCGAGCGCGTGGCCGTCCACGTTGCCGACGAAGCGCGCATCGAGCCGCGCGCCCGTGTGGGCGAGCGCCTCGGTCACCATGGCCGGGCCGAGATCGGA
Source organism: Elioraea tepidiphila DSM 17972 (assembly GCF_000378465.1). GTDB lineage: Bacteria > Pseudomonadota > Alphaproteobacteria > Acetobacterales > Acetobacteraceae > Elioraea > Elioraea tepidiphila. Next base: position 39,433 of record NZ_KB899929.1, on the reverse strand, counting down.
GCCGCCGATGCCGAGATTGAGCACATTGGCGAAGGGCGCGCCGTTCCCCGCCGTGATGCGGCCGGTGTGCACGGCCGTGACAAAGTCGTGCATCCGGTCGAGCTCGGCGTGGATGTAGCCGGAGGCATCCTCCCAGCCCTCGGCCGTGCAGGCGCGGTAGCCGGCGCTGCGCGGGGCGCGAAGGGCGATGTGCAGCGCGGCGCGGCGTTCGGTCGCGTTGACCCAGGCGCCGCCGGCCATGCGGCGGAGCGCGGCGCGGAGCTCGGCGGCCTCGGCCAGCGCCAGCAGGTCGTCGAGCAGCGGCGCGTCGAGCGCGGTCCGCGAGAGGTCGAGCAGCAGGCCGGCCCCTGTGCGGGAGAGGCGGGCGAAGCGGTTCGGGTCGGCCGCGAGGCGGGCGCGGATCGCGCTCGCGGCGGGGTCGGCGGCGCGCGCGGCGAGCTGGGCCCAGGGCGTGGAGCGGGTAACGGGGGCGGAGTCGGTCATCGCCGGGGATGGTCGGCGCGCGGGAGGGGGTGGGTCAACCGATCGATCGACGAGCCCGCACGGGGCTGGTGGTCCGGCCGGAACACGGCAGCATCTTCGTCCGTCGTGCAGCCTCACATCGGAGGCCGACGCCAAGCCAGGCACCGGGACGCGCCATGTCGGTCCGCTCCGCACAAGCGACCGGTGCTCGGCCGTCGCGCTGCGCGAGACGCCGGGGACCCGCGGCGGTCGTCGCCCGAGCCGCGTCTCGGCTGCGTGCCGTCAGCAACCGGACAGAGTCTCGGCACCTCGCATCGAGGAGCTCTCCACGCGTGCCCAGGCGCGCGCGATCGCGTCCCGTCGTGCCACCCAGACACGGTCACCGAGCGCGCTCAGGCGGGCGAGCACCCCCTCGAAGGCCGCGAAACGCCCTGGACGGCCGACAATGCGCAGGTGGTAGCCGATGGTCAGCATTCTGGGCTTGCCGCGGTCCGCCTCGGCAAGAAGCGTCGCGAGGGCGTCATTCACGTATTCCACCATCTCGCGCGCCCGGACGAAGCCGTTCGGATGGAAGAACTTCATGTCGTTGCTGTCGAGCGCGTAGGGCAGCACGATCAGCCCCGGGTGCTCCGGATCACGGTAGGGCAAGTCGTCATCGAACGCGTTCGAGGTGTACAGGAAACCGCGCTCGGAAAGCTGGCGGCGCGTCCAGGCACTCTCGCTGCCGCGACAGAAGAAGCCGCAGGGTCTGATCCCGCAGACGGTGCTGATCACCGCCACGCAACGGTCGAGATCCCGCGCCTCTTCCGTGGGATCGCGGTAGTCGGCATGCGGCCGCCACCGCCAGCCGTGCACGGCGGCCTCATGGCCCCGCCGACAGACGGCCGCCGCTTGCAGCGGCGCGCGCTCGACGGCCCGGCCGCACATCAGGAACGTGGCCTCGATCCGGAACCGGTCGAGCGCGTCCAGGATCCGCCACAGACCTGCCCGCATACCGTAGGCGAAGATCTGCTCCTGCCCCAGGTCGCGGGTGCCGGGCTCGACGACGCTGATCACCTCGCCGATGCGTTCGCTCTGGGGATCGCCGTCGCCCACCTGATGTTCAGCCCCCTCCTCGAAGTTGACCACCACCGAAACGGCGAGCCGTGCGCCGTTTGGCCAGACGAAATCGGGATCCCGCCCTCCCCGTCCCGTAAGGTCGCGGTCGGAGCCTCTCGCCGGCGGCACCAGCATCGGAAGTCAGTCGAGCGTGATGGCAGCGCTGCGGGTCAGTTCGCCGGCGAGCGTCCGTTGCTCGGCGATGAACCGCGCGGACTCCTCCGGCGGGCTGCCCACCGGCAGGATGCCGATCCGGTCCAATCGTTCCTGGACGGCGGGCAAGCGCAGCGCCGCCGAGGCAGCCGCCTGCACGCGCGCCACGACCACGGGAGGCGTCGCGGCGGGGGCGAGGATCGCGCCCCATTCGAGGAACTCGTATCCCGGAAGACCGGCCTCATGCAGCGTCGGCAGATCGGGGAACTGGCCGAGCCTCTCGCGCGTGCTCACGGCGAACGCCTTGAGCCGTCCTTCCTGCACCAAGGCCGCGGAAGACCCGGCGGTGCCGATGTGGAAGTCCACGGTGCCGGCCAGCAAGGCCTGCACCGCCGGTCCGCCGCCGCGGAAAGGAACATGCAGGAACTCGATTCTGGCCAGTTTCTGGAAGAGCGCCGCCGCATAGTGCGATGCCGACCCGTTGCCGCCCGATGCATATGCCAGCGGCCGCCCCGCGGCAGCGCGACTGCGCGCAAGGGCCAACAGCTCGGCGATGGTGTTCGCCGGCAAGGACGGATGCGCCACGACGAGCAACGGCACCGACGTCAAGTGCGTGACCGCCGTGAACGCCGTCTCGTACCGAAACGTCAGGTTACGGATCAGATGGGGTGCCGTCGCGTGCGTGGACGTGTCGCAGAGGAAGGTGTAGCCGTCCGGTGGCGCGACCGCCACCACGCCGGCGGCGATACTGCCCGCCGCCCCCGGACGGTTCTCGAGCACCGCCGGCTGGCCCAGGGTCTCCGCCATCGACGGACCGATGAGGCGCATCACGGTATCGATCGCACCGCCCGGCGGGAACGAGATGATGAAGCGGATCGGGCGTGTCGGCCAAACCGGCTGTGCATGCGTCGCCGCAGCGGACATGGCCAGACCTGCCGCGAGCAGGCTGCGTCGGGACAACCACAGAGAACTGATCATGTCGTCTCCCTATGATTTCTGTGACCCGCGTCCCTGTTCTTGCGCGTAAGGTATTCGCAGGCGGAAACGCCAGCAAGACGCGAGAGATGGCGTCTCCGGCGCCATGCTGGGCGCTCCCAAGACGGCCTGCCGCAGCCGACTGCATCCAGCGCTCCGGGATCCAGAGTCGCACTCTCCGATGGAGCCGGTACCGTAGCCCCATGCCCAAACCCACCTCCCGCTACGTCTGCCAGTCCTGCGGCGCGGTCACGCCCAAATGGGCCGGCCAGTGCGCCACCTGCGGCGCCTGGAACACGATCGTCGAGGAACCGGCCGACACCCGCCCCGGCCCCGCCGGCAAGGGCGGCCCGGCGGCGGGCGGCCGCCCCATCGCCATCGTCGGGCTGAAGGGCGAGACCGAGGCGCCGCCGCGCGCGGTCACCGGCATCGCCGAGCTCGACCGGGTGCTCGGGGGCGGGCTCGTCGCCGCCTCGGCCGTGCTGGTCGGCGGCGATCCGGGCATCGGCAAATCCACCCTGCTGCTCCAGGCCGCGGCCGCGCTCGCCCGCGCGGGGCGGCGCGTGCTCTACATCTCGGGCGAGGAGGCGGTGGAGCAGGTGCGGCTCCGCGCCGCGCGGCTCGGCCTCGCCGACGCCCCGCTCGGCCTCGCCGCCGCCACCTCCTTGCGCGACATCGCCGCCACGCTGGAGGCCGAGACAGGCGCCACGCTCGCGGTGATCGACTCCATCCAGACGCTCTGGCTCGACAGCCTCGATTCCGCCCCCGGCACGGTCGCGCAGGTGCGCGCCTGCGCGGCCGAGCTCATTCGCCTGGCCAAGACGCGCGGCTTCGCGCTCATCCTGGTCGGCCACGTCACCAAGGAGGGCGCGATCGCGGGGCCGCGCGTGCTCGAGCACATGGTGGATGCCGTGCTCTACTTCGAAGGCGATCGCGGCCACGCCTTCCGCATCCTGCGCGGGGTGAAGAACCGCTTCGGCGCCACCGACGAGATCGGCGTGTTCGAGATGACCGGGCGCGGCCTGATCGAGGTCGCCAACCCCTCGGCGCTGTTCCTGGCCGAACGGCGCGGCAATGTCTCGGGCTCGGCGGTGTTCGCGGGCGTCGAGGGCACGCGGCCGGTGCTGGTGGAGATCCAGGCGCTGGTGTCGAGATCCGAGGGTGGCTCGCCCCGGCGCGCGGTGATCGGCTGGGACGGCGCGCGGCTCGCGCTGCTGCTCGCGGTGCTGGAATCGCGCTGCGGGCTGAGCCTCCATCAGCACGACGTCTATCTGAACGTCGCCGGGGGCTTGCGCGTGGCCGAACCCGCCGCCGACCTCGCGGTGGCCGCCGCGCTGGTCTCCGCGCTCGCCGACCAGCCGACCGATGCCGGGATGGTGTTCTTCGGCGAGATCGGCCTCTCGGGCGAGGTGCGCATGGTCGCCCATGGAGAGGCGCGGCTAAAGGAGGCGGCCAAGCTCGGCTTCACCGCGGCCTGCCTGCCGAAGCGCGTGGCCGCGCGCGGCCGCCCACTCGCCGCGCCCGAGGGGGTCGCGCTGTGGGAGATCGGCCATCTCGCCGATCTGGTCGGGCGCCTTGCCGCTCACAGACAGGGGAGGCGTGCATCCTCGCGTCTGGCCCCGGGGGCGGGTTCCGGCTAGGGAGGGGCCGGGGTGCCTTCCGCGATCCGTCATCGCGTGGGGGCCCCTCTCCGCTCTCCAGACCGCCGACCGCATGCCCTGGCTCGACATCGCCGTCCTCGCCGTTCTCGCCGTCTCGGGGCTGCTCGCGCTGTTCCGCGGCTTCGTGCGCGAGGTGCTGTCGATCGCCGCCTGGGTCGGCGCGGCGGCGGCCGGCGTGTTCGGCTACCCGCATCTGGCGCCCTACATCGAGGGGCTGTTCGGCGTGATCGAGAAGGGGCCGGTCGCCAACATCGCCGCCGGTGGCGTGATCTTCCTCGTCGCGCTGATCGTGTTCGCGCTGATCGCCGGCGCGATCTCCGACCGGGTGCAGGACAGCGCGCTCGGCGCGATCGACCGCACGCTCGGGCTGGTGTTCGGGCTCGCGCGGGGTGCGGCGCTGGTGTGCATCGCCTATATAGCAGCGGCGTGGCTGCAACCGCCGGATCGCTGGCCGTCCTGGGCCTCGGAGGCGCGCACCCGCCCGGCGCTGGAGGCGGGCGGGGCCTGGATCGTGCGCCAGCTGCCGCCGGGGCTCCTGCCCGCGCCGCCGCGCACCACGCCGGACGCACCCTCCGCGACCGAGCTGATGCGCCCGCCCACAGCCGCCTCCGCGGTGCGGCCCGAGGGGTACCGGCCCGAGGAGCGGCGCGACCTCGACCGGCTGATGAACGTGACACGCTGAACCGCGGCGCAGGGGGATTGGGATGGTGAGGCCGTCGGGCGGATTGGCGGGGATGAGCGCGGCGCGCGACGACGACCACCTGCGCGAGGAGTGCGGGGTGTTCGGCGTCTGGGGGGCCGCCGACGCGGCGGCGCTGACCGCGCTCGGGCTGCACGCGCTCCAGCATCGCGGCCAGGAGGCGACCGGCATCGTCAGCTTCGACGGCGAGCGCTTCCACAGCCACAAGGCGCTCGGGCTGGTGGGCGATGCGTTCTCGGACGCACGGGTGATGGCGCGGCTGCCGGGGGCGGCGGCGATCGGCCACAACCGCTACGCCACCACCGGCGACACCGTGCTGCGCAATGTCCAGCCGCTCTATGCCGATTTCGAGTTCGGCGGGCTCGCGGTCGGGCACAACGGCAATCTCACCAACGCGCATGCGCTGCGGCGCGCGCTGGTCCGCCGCGGCTGCCTGTTCCAGTCCACCACGGATTCGGAAGTGTTCGTCCACCTGATCGCGATCAGCCTCTACGGCACGGTGGTGGACCGGCTGATCGACGCGCTCAAGCAGGTGCAGGGGGCCTATTCGCTGGTCGCGCTGACCTCGGAGGCGCTGATCGGCGTGCGCGATCCGTTCGGCGTACGACCGCTGATCCTCGGCCGGCTCGCGGGCAGGGACGGGGCCTGGGTGCTCGCCTCGGAGACCTGCGCGCTCGACATCGTCGGCGCGGCCTTCGTGCGCGATGTCGAGCCGGGCGAGATCGTGGTGATCGACGATGCCGGCGTGCGCTCGATCAAGCCCTGGGCGAAGCAGCCGTCGCGCTTCTGCATCTTCGAGCACATCTACTTCGCCCGGCCCGACAGCATCGTCGAGGGCACCGCCGTCTACGAGGTGCGCAAGCGCATCGGCGCCGAGCTCGCGCGCGAGAGCCACACCGCGGCGGATATCGTCGTGCCGGTGCCCGACAGCGGCGTGCCCGCGGCGATGGGCTACGCGGCCGAGGCCGGCGTGCCGTTCGAGCTCGGCATCATCCGCAACCACTATGTCGGCCGCACCTTCATCGAGCCGACCGACCAGATCCGCCATCTCGGCGTGAAGCTGAAGCACAGCGCCAACCGCGCGCTGCTCGCGGGCAAGCGCGTGATCCTGGTGGACGATTCGATCGTGCGCGGCACCACCAGCCGCAAGATCGTGGAGATGGTGCGCGCGGCCGGGGCCACCGAGGTGCACATGCGCGTCTCCTCGCCGCCGACCACGCATTCCTGCTTCTACGGCATCGACACGCCCGAGCGCGACCAGTTGCTCGCCGCCCGCAACGACGTCGACGCGATGGCGCGCATCATCGGTGTGGATTCCCTCGCCTTCATCTCGATCGACGGGCTCTACCGCGCGGTCGCCGGGGCCGCGCGCGACGCTAGGCGGCCGCAGTTCTGCGATGCCTGCTTCACCGGCGACTACCCGATCCCGCTGACCGACCAGTCCGACCAGTCGAACGACCGGCAGCTCAGCCTGCTCGCCGAGACGCGCTGAGATGGCGGAGGGGTTGGCCGGGCGCGTCGCGCTCGTCACCGGCGCGTCGCGCGGCATCGGGGCCGCGGTGGCGGTGGAACTCGCGCGCCAGGGCGCCCAGGTGGTGGCGGTCGCGCGGAGCAAGGCCGGGCTCGAGGAGACCGACGACGCGATCGCGGCCGCGACGGGCCGCAACGCGACGCTGCTCGTGCTCGATCTGCGCGACGGGGCGAAGGTGGACGCGATCGGTCCGACGCTCGCGGAACGCTTCGGCCGGCTCGATATCGTCGTCGGCAATGCCGGGCTGCTCGGGCGGCTCGGGCCGCTCACGCATCTGCCGGAGAAGGACTGGACCGATCTCTGGGCGGTGAACGTCACCGCGAACTGGCACCTGATGCGCACCACCGAGCCCCTGCTGCGCGCCTCCGATGCCGGCCGCGCGGTGTTCGTCAGCTCCGGTGCGGCGACCAAGGCGCGCGCCTATTGGGGTCCCTATGGCGCGAGCAAGGCCGCACTCGATCACCTGGTGAAGACCTGGGCGGCCGAGCTCGCGATCACGCCCGTGAAGGTGAACGCGTTCAATCCCGGGCCCGTGGCGACCCGGATGCGCGCCGCCGCCATGCCCGGCGAGGACCCGGCGACGATCCCGCAGCCCGCGGACGTCGCCCCCGCGATCGTCGCGTTGTGCCGGCCCGAGGAGACGCGCTCCGGCGAGGTGGTGTCGTTCAGGTGACGGTGCTGGTCACCGGCGCGGCGGGCTTCGTCGGGCTCGCGACCGTCGAGGCCCTGCTCGCGCGCGGCGATACCGTCGTCGCCTTCGACCGCGCCGCCCTGCCCGAGGACGCGCGCGGGGCGTTCGCGCGCCTGCCGGGAACCCTGATCGAGGTCGCGGGCGATGTGCGCTCGGCGGAGGATCTCGCGCGCGCCTTTGCCGCCGCGGAGATCCGGCGCATCCTGCACCTGGCCGTGATCACAGCCGGCCCCGCGCGCGAGAAATCCGATCCCGAGACGATCGTCGGCGTCAACGTTCTGGGCGCGCTCGCGGTGTTCCGCGCCGCACTGGCCCAGGGCGTGACGCGGCTGGTGTCGCCCTCCTCGGTCTCGGTCTACGGCGCGCCGCCGCCGGGCTGCACCGCCTTCGGCGAGGACGAGACCTGGCCGCGGCCCGCCGCGCTCTACGGCATCACCAAGCTCGCGACCGAGCAGATGCTCGCGCGTCTCGCCGCGGTGCACGGTCTCTCCTTTGCCGCCGCGCGCATCGGCTCGGTCTACGGACCGTGGGAGCGCGAGACGGGGGTGCGCGACACGCTCTCCGCGCACCGCTCGGCCTTCCTCGCCGCGCAACGGGGCGAGGTCGCGCTGCTGAACCGGCCGACGCGCGGCGATCACGTCTATGTTCGCGATGTCGCCGCCGGGCTGATCGCGCTGCTCGATGCGCCGTCCCTCGACCGCGCGGTGTTCAATCTCGGCAGTGGCGTCGCGACCGATGTCGCCGAGTTCTGCCGCGTGCTCGCCCACCACGTGCCGGGGTTCCGTTGGCGCGCCGCCGGGCCGCAGGAGACGGCGACGGTCGTCACGCATGTGCCGTTCGATCGCGTCGCGATGGACATCCGCCGCATCCGCGAGGCCACGGGATTCCAGCCGCGTTTCGCCGGTCTCGACCAGGCGATCGCGGACTGGCTGGCGGCCGCGCCGTCGCAGTAGGTCCGCGATCGTGTGTCGCCTCTTGATGCATGGCGACATTTCGACTATTCTCCAAATATGGAATTTGCTGCGATCTCGGCCCGCTTCGCCGCCCTTGCCCACCCGACCCGGGTCGCCCTGGTCCGTCTGCTCGTGCGTGCGGGCACGGGCGGACTGCCCGCCGGCGAGATTGCGATCGCACTCAACGTCGCGCCCTCCAGCCTCTCGTTCCACCTGCGCGAGCTGGAACGGGCGGGCCTGATCCGCGCCACCCGGGCCGGCCGGTCGATCCGCTACGCTGCCGAGATCGACGTCGTGCGCCGGCTCGCCGTCTTTCTGACCGAGGCCTGCTGCGACGGTCACCCTGGGCTGTGCGGCGGGGACTTCGCCACCACGCCCTGGGAGGGACCCAGCATGACCAACCCGCCGAACGTCTACTCCGTATTGTTCCTCTGCACCGGGAACAGCAACCGCTCGATCATGGCGGAGGCGATCCTCAACCGCGAAGGCATGGGCCGCTTCCGCGCCTTCTCCGCGGGCAGCCACCCGAAGGGCGAGGTCGATCCGCAGACGATCGATCTGCTGAAGAGGCTCAACTATCGGACCGACGGCCTGCGCTCGAAGTCGTGGGACGAGTTCGCCGCTCCCGGCGCGCCGAAGCTCGATTTTGTGTTCACCGTATGCGACGATGCCGCGCACGAGATCTGCCCGACCTGGCCCGGCCAGCCGATGACGGCGCACTGGGGCGTGCCCGACCCGGCGAGGTTCGAGGGCAGTGCGGCCGAACGCGGCGCCTTCATCTCGGATGTGTACCGGATGCTCGCCAACCGCATCGCGGTCTTCGTCAATCTGCCGATGAAGAGCCTCGATCGCCTCAGCCTGCAGCAGCGCCTCGACGAGATCGGCCGGCTGCCGCGCACACCCGGCGTCACGCCCACGGCGGCGTAACCATGCGTGTCGGCATCAACGGCATGGGCCGGATCGGGCGGCTCGTGCTGCGCGCCGCGCTCGGTGGTGTCGCGCGCGCCGAGGGCGATCCCCGCGCGGCGAACCGGCTCGACGTGGTGCACGTCAACGAACTGAAGGGTGGTGCGGCCGCGACCGCGCATCTGCTGGAGTTCGACTCCATCCAGGGCCGCTGGCGCGCGCCGATCGCCGCGGAGGGCGATGCGATCGCGATCGGCAACCATCGCATCGGGTTCTCGTCCGCCGCGCATCCCGGCGATGTCGCCTGGGGCGCGCTCGGCTGCGACGTGGTGCTGGAGTGCACCGGCAAGTTCCTCACCCGGCCCGATCTCGAAGCCTATCTCGACCGTGGCGTCCAGCGCGTCATCGTCGCCGCACCGGTGAAGGACGGCTCGGCGCTGAACATCGTCGTCGGCGTGAACGACAACCTCTACGACGGTTCGCAGCACCTGCTGACGGCGGCCTCCTGCACCACCAACTGCCTCGCGCCGGTGGTGAAGGTGCTGCACGAGGCGATCGGCATCCGCCACGGCCAGATCACCACGATCCACGATCCGACCAACACCAACGTGGTGGTGGACGCGCCGCACAAGGACCTCCGCCGCGCGCGCTCGGCGATGCTGAGCCTCGCGCCGACCACCACCGGCAGCGCCACCGCGATCGGGCTGATCTATCCCGAACTCCAGGGCAAGCTGAACGGACACGCGGTGCGCGCGCCGGTGCTGAACGCCTCGCTGACCGACGCGGTGTTCGAGATGGCGCGCGCGGTCACGGTCGAGGAGGTGAACGCGCTGTTCGAAGCCGCCGAGGCGGGTCCGCTCGCCGGCATTCTGGGCATCGAGCGCCGCCCGCTGGTCTCGGCCGACTACCGCGGCGATTCGCGCAGCGCGATCGTCGATGCGCCTTCGACCATGGTGACCGACGGCACCATGCTGAAGGTCTATGCCTGGTACGACAACGAGATGGGCTATGCCTGCCGCATGGTCGATCTCGCCTGCGTCGCCGGAGCGGGTCTGTGAGCAACCAGCGCGCCTATGCGAGCGTGGTCGCCGCCTATTGGGGCTTCACGCTCACCGACGGCGCGCTGCGCATGCTGGTGCTGCTGCACTTCTTCACGCTCGGCTACACACCGTTCCAGCTCGCGCTGCTGTTCGTGCTCTACGAGATCGCCGGCATGGCGACCAATCTGTTCGGCGGCTGGGCGGCGACGCGTTTCGGCATCAACGTCACGCTCGCCTTCGGCCTCGCGCTCCAGGTCGCCGCGCTGCTGATGCTCTCGGCTCTCGACCCCGCGTGGTCGCCCGCCTAGTCGGTCGTCCACGTGGTGCTCGCGCAGGGGCTCGCCGGTGTGGCGAAGGATCTGACCAAGACGAGTGCGAAATCGGCGATCAAGCTCGTCACACCGGAGGGGCAGGCCGGCACGCTGTTCCGCACCGTCGCCTGGCTCACCGGCTCGAAGAACGCGCTGAAGGGGGTGGGGTTCTTCCTCGGCGGGCTGCTTCTGTCGACCCTCGGCTTCGTCCCTGCCCTCCAGGCGATGGCGGCGGCGCTCGCGGTGGTGTTCGTCGCGACCGTGCTGGCGCTGCCGCGCATGTTCGGCAAAGCCAAGAACGCGTCGCGGCTCCGCGAACTGTTCGCCAAGACGCGCGCAATCAATCTGCTCGCTGCCGCGCGCATCGCGCTGTTCGGCGCGCGCGACGTGTGGTTCGTGGTCGGATTGCCGGTGTTCCTCTACGCCCACGGCTGGGCCTTCGCCGAGGTCGGGGCGTTCCTCGCCGCCTGGACGATCGGCTACGGTGTGGTGCAGGGCCTCGCCTACCGCGTCGTGCCGCGCAGCGCCGACGGGCTCAGCGCCGAGGTGCCGGCCGCGCGGCTCTGGGCCGCCGTGCTCGCTGTCGTTCCGCTCGCGATCGCGTTGGCGCTCGGCGCGCTGCCCTCGACGGCCGCGCAGGGTGTCGTCGTCATCGGGCTCGGCCTGTTCGGCGTCGCGTTCGCGATCAACTCCTCGGTCCACTCCTACCTGATCGTCGCCTATGCGGGTTCGGAGAAGGTGGCCGAGGACGTGGGCTTCTACTACGCGGCGAACGCGGCCGGCAGGCTTGCCGGCACGCTGCTCTCGGGCCTGCTCTATCAGGCGGGCGGGCTCAGCCTGTGCCTGCTCGGCTCGTTCGCGATGCTCGCGGCGAGTGCCGCAATCAGCCTTGCGTTGCCGGCACGGACCGCCGCGCCCGCGCGCGCCTGAGCGGCGCCGGCGCGGCCCCCTCCCCCCACAACGTCTCCACCGTGCGCGCGATATGCGCGCGCATCGCCTGCTCGGCGGCCGGTGCGTCGTGCGCCGCGAGCGCGGCGAAGATCGCCTCGTGCTCCGCCATCGCGAGCTCGGGCTTCAGCCGCATCGTGCGCATGCGCGCCTGGGTGATCAGGAAGTAGCCACGCAGGCCGCGCACCGCATTGGTCAGGAACACGTTGTCGGCCGCCTTCAGGATCAGCGCGTGGTAGCGGTCGTTCGCGTCCACCAGCGCATCCCGGTCGAGCGCGCGGGTCGCCGCTCGCAGCTCCTCCATGATCGCTTGGAGCCGGGAGAGATCCTCGGGCGCGATCCGTTCGGCGGCGAGCCGTGCGGCGATCCCCTCCAGCGCCGCGCGGATCAGCCCCATCTCGTGCGCCTTCTCCGGCGCGAAGGCGACCCAGGTGCCGCGCCGCGGCTGGGTCACGACCATGCCTTCCTGCTCCAGCCGCTTCAGCGCCGCCTTGATCGGGCTGGTGGAGACGCCGAAGGAGGCGGAGAGCTCGCGCTCGGACAGCCGCGCGCGCGGCGCAAGCCGGCCGGCCGCGATCGCGTCGCGCAACCGCCGATAGACCTGCTCCGCGACCGGCACCGTCCCTTCCGTCCCGATCGTGACGGCGGTGCTGCGGCCCGGTTCCTCCCTGACGAAACTCGGCATTGCGTACTGATGTATCAGGTGGCAGTCTCGGGGACAACGCGGCACGGTGCGCGCCGCGGCGTCGGGTGTCCAGCCCGCAACGATTACGGAGGATCCATGTCCAGACGTCTGCTCGCGGCCGCCGCCGCCATCGCCATCGCCGCCTCGCCCGCCGCCGCGCAGGAATGGCGTGGCTGGAACATCCATGTGCCGGACTATCCGAACAGCCAGGGGCTCGAGAAATGGGCCGAGCTGGTCGGGCAGCGGACCAACAACCGCATCCGCATGCGCATGTTCCACTCGGCGCAGCTCGGCCAGCAGGACGAGGCGATCCAGCAGCTTCGCCTGGGCGCGATCGACGTGGCGAACTTCAACATCACGCCGCTCAACAACCTGGTGCCCGAGACCCAGGTGCTGACCCTGCCCTTCATCTTCCGCGATGTGCCGCACAGCCACCGCGTGGTCGATGGCGCGGTGGGTGACGCGATCGCGCGCGAGATCGAGGCCAAGCTCAACATGGTGGTCGTGAGCTGGTTCGATGCCGGCGCGCGCTCGGTCTACACGCGCAACCGCGCGATCCGCACGCCCGAGGACATGCGCGGCCTGAAGATCCGCGTGCAGACCTCCGACCTGTTCATCGACCTGATGCGCGCCCTCGGTGCCAATCCGGTGCCGCTGCCCTTCGGCGAGCTCTACACCGCTCTCCAGACCGGCGTGGTCGATGGCGCCGAGAACAACTGGCCCTCCTTCGAGAGCCAGCGGCATTACGAGCACGCCCGCTTCTATTCCACCACCGAGCACTCCAACGTCCCGGAGATCGTGGTGGTGAACAAGCAGCGCTGGGACCGCCTTTCGGCGGCCGACAAGGAGATCGTGCGCACGGCCGCGCGCGAGGCATCCGCGTTGCAGCGCCGACTCTGGGCCGAGCGCGAGAAGCAGTCGCGCGAGCGCGTGATCGCCGCCGGCGTGACCGTGACCGACATCCAGGACCGTACGCCCTTCGCACGGCTGATGGAACCGATCTACGCGAAGTATGCCGGCACGCCGAACCTCAAGGCGCTGGTCGAGCAGATCCGGGCGACGCAGTGAGCGGAGCACGCGCGTGAGGGCGGCCGTCGCCGCCCTCTCGGCGATCCTAGACCTCGTCGCGCGCGGCGTGATCCTGCTGGCGGGGGCGGCGCTGGTCGCCCTCGTCGTCAGCCTGATCTGGATGGTGTTCGGCCGCTACGTGCTGAACGACACCCCCACCTGGGTCGAGCGCGGCGCCCTGCTGGCGATCCTGTTCGTCGCCCTGCCGGTCGCGGGTGTCGGCGTGCGCGAGCGGTTCCACATGGCGGTCGAGCTGGTCGTCGCCGCCCTGCCGCCGGCGGCACGGCCCGTCGTTGCGGTCGCGGCCGATCTCGCGCTGTTCGCGCTGGGCTGGATCATGGTCGAATGGGCCTGGGTGCTGGTGGGCAACTACTGGAATTTCCGCATCCCTCTGCTCGGCATCAGCCAGGGCTGGCAGTTCGTGCCGATGGTGATCTGCGGCGCGCTCACCATGCTGTTCGTCGCCGAACACCTGCTGCGCCGCCTTGCCGGCCTGCCGCCGCTCGGCCGCCCCGCTTCGGACTGAACCCGCATGGGCCTTGCCATCCTGTTCGGCGTGTTCGCGCTTGCCCTCGCGGCGGGCGTGCCGGTCTCGTTCGCGCTCGGGCTTGCCGCGGTGGCCGGGTTCTGGTGGGAGGGCCTGCCGCTCGCGGTTGCGTTCATGCAGATGACCTCCGGCATGAACGTGTTCTCGCTGCTCGCGATCCCGTTCTTCATCTTCGCCGGCGAGATCATGCTGCACGGCGGTATCGCCTCCCGGCTGATCACGCTTGCTTCCTCCGCGGTCGGTGGCGTGAAGGGCGGGCTCGGCATCGTCAACGTGTTCGCCTCCATGCTGTTCGGCGGCATCTCCGGCTCGGCGGTGGCGGACACCTCGGCGCTGGGCTCGATCCTGATCCCGGCGATGCGGCAGAAGGGCTACGACACCGACTACGCGGTGAACGTCACGGTCACGTCGTCGATCGCGGGGATCATGATCCCGCCCTCGCACAACATGATCCTCTATTCGCTCGCGGCCGGCGGCGGCGTGTCGGTCTCGGCGCTGTTCATGGCGGGCGTGGCGCCGGGCGTGATGATGTGCGTCTGCCTCGCGGTCGCCGCCTACCTGATCGGCGCCAAGCGCGGCTATCGCGGCGACCCGTTCCCGGGCTTCCGCGCGCTCGCCCGCGCCGCGGCTGTCGCATTCCCGGGACTGTTCACCGCCATCATCATCCTGGGCGGCGTCCTCGGCGGCATCTTCACCGTCACCGAGAGCGCGGCGATGGGGGCCGGCTGGGCCGTGCTCTGTACCGCGCTGATCTATCGCGAACTGACGTGGGAAGGCTTCGTCACCGCGGTCGCGCAGTCCGTGCGCACCACCTCCGTGGTGCTCCTGCTGGTCGGCACCGCCTCGGGCTTCGCCTATCTGCTCGCGCTGCATCGCGTTCCGGAGGAGCTCGCGACCGCCATGCTGGCGATCTCCGACAACCCGATCGTGCTGCTGCTGCTGATCAACCTCGCGCTGCTGGTGCTCGGCTGCATCATGGACATGGCCGCGCTGATCCTGATCTGCACGCCGATCTTCCTGCCGGTCGCGACCCAGATCGGTGTCGATCCGGTGCAGTTCGGCATGGTCGTGATGATGAACCTGGGCCTCGGGCTCACCACCCCGCCCGTGGGCGCGGTGCTGTTCGTCGGCTGCGCGATCGCGCGGGTGAAGATCGAATCCGTGATGCGCACGATCTGGCCGTTCTACGGCGCCATCCTGGTGGCCCTCGCGCTGACCACCTACTGGTCACCGCTGTCGCTGACGCTGCCCCGCCTGACGCTCGGCTACGGGACATGATCGTCACCGCGATCGAGACGATCCGCCCACCCGACTATGCCAACATCCTCTGGGTCCGGGTTGAAACGGACGAGGGCCTGGTCGGGCTCGGCGAGACCTTCCGCGGTGCCGCCGCGGTCGAGGCGCAGATCCATGCCGAGATCGCCCCGCGCCTGCTCGGCACCGATCCGTCGCGGATCGAGGCGCTCAACGCCGAGCTGACGCGGCCCTATGTCGGCTACCGCTCCTCGGGCGCGGAGCTGCGCGCCGCCTCGGCGATCGACATCGCGCTCTGGGACCTCGCCGGCCAGGCCGGCGGACGGCCGCTGCATGACCTGCTCGGCGGGCTGACGCGGACCTCGATCCGGACCTACAACACCTGCGCCGGCTACGCCTACAACCGCTCCGGCGGGCGGCGCGCCATCGCCGCCGAGGACGCGCCGCAGGGGCCGTATGACGATCAGATCGCCGCGGAGCGCGATGCCGGCGCGCTGGCGCGGAGCCTGCTCGCGATGGGCATCGGCGCGATGAAGATCTGGCCCTTCGATCCTTTCGCCGGCGCGACCTCCGGGCAGCTGATCACCGCTGCCGAGATCGACCGCGCGCTCGAGCCGCTGCGGCGCATCCGCGATGCGGTCGGCGATGCGATGGAGGTGATGATCGAGCTGCACGCGCTCTGGGATTTGCCGGCGGCGCTGGCGATCGCGCGTGCGGCAGCACCCTTCCGTCCGTTCTGGATGGAGGACCCGCTGCGCAACCTCGATCCGCTCGCGCTCGCGGATTACCGCCGCCGCTCCGGCCTGCCGGTCTGCGCCTCCGAGACGCTCGCGACCGCCGCACAGTTCCTCGACCTGCTGCGGGCCGAGGCGGTGGACTACGTGATGCTCGATATCGGCTGGTGCGGCGGGCTGACGCAGGCGCGCAGGATCGCCGCACTCGCCGAGGCGCATCAGCGCCCGGTGGCGCCGCATGACTGCACCGGCCCGGTGGTGTTCGCGGCCTCCACGCATCTCGCCTGCGCGCTGCCGAACGCGGTGTTCATGGAGAGCGTGCGCGCCTACTGGTCGGGCTGGTACCGCGACCTGGTCACGGCGCTGCCGATAGTCGCAGACGGCATGATCGCGCCGACACGCGGGCCGGGCCTCGGCCTCGCGCTCACGCCGGCGGCGCTGGCCGGAGCGGCGATCCGACGAACCACGGGAAGGACCTGATGAGCGACATCCGCGTGCTGAACCCCGATCTGCGTTTCGCGCTGGGCGAGGGCCCGGTGTGGGACGCGGCGCACAACCGGGTGCTGGTCGCCGACATCCTCGGCTGTTCGATCACCGCCGTCAGCCTGGACGGCACGGTGCTCAATACCTGGCACTTTCCGTCCGAGGTCGGATCCTTCGGCCTCTGCCGCTCGGGGCGCTGGATCGTCGCGCTGCGCCACGAGGTGGTGCGCTACGACTGGCGCGCGCGCCGGATCGAGCCGTTCTGCACGCCGGGACCGATCCCGCCCCATGGGCGGCTGAACGACGGCAAGATCGGCCCGGACGGCGCGTTCTGGGTCGGATCGATGGACGAGCGGGTGCAGCGCGAGCCGCTGGGCCGGCTGTTCCGCGTCGCGCCCGACGGCTCCTGGCGCGAGATCACGGACGGGCTCTACACCGCCAACGGCATGGCGTGGACCGGCGACGGGCGGACGATGGTGCACAGCGACAGCGGCGCGCCCTGGATCGATGCCTGGGACTTCGACCCCGAGACCGGCACGGCATCGAACCGCCGCCGCATCGTCACCCCGGACACCGAGGCGATCGGCCGGCCCGACGGCGCGGCCTTCGACATGGCGGGCCGATACTGGTCGGCGGGCGTGCGCAAGGGGCGGATCAACCGCTTCCGCACCGACGGCACGCTGATCGACAGCCTGCCCTTCCCCGCGCTCGGCGTCACCATGCCCTGCTTCTGCGGGCCGGATCTGCGCACGATCGTCTGGACGTCGCTGCGCACGCTGCTGGGCGCCGAGGGCGTCGGCGCGAGCCCGCTCTCGGGCGCGCTGTTCATCATGCCGTCCGACGAGCCGGGCGTGCCCGTGCCGATGTTCGCCGATTGACCGAGGAGGCTCCGATGTCCGTACCCGCCAAGCCCGTGCTGCTCACCGGCGCGTCCGGCGCGCTCGGGCGGCAACTGACCCGCCATCTCGCGCAGGCCGGCTGGACGCTGCGCCTGACCGATATCGCGCCGTTCCCGGACCCGCTGCCGAAGGGCGCGCGCTTCGTCGCCGCCGACCTGAACGACGGGGTCGCCATCCTGCGCCTCGCCGAAGGCTGCGGGGCGATCCTCCATTTCGGCGGCGTCTCGGTCGAGCGCCCCTTCGAGGAGGTGCTGGGGCCGAACATTCGCGGCCTCTACCACATCTACGAGGCGGCACGACGCGAGGAGGCCCGCGTGGTGTTCGCCTCCTCCAACCACACGATCGGCTTCCACGAGCGCAGCGAGACGCTCGACCACGACTGCGACATGCGCCCCGACGGCTATTACGGCCTCGCCAAGGCGTATGGCGAACTGATGGGACGGCTCTACTGGGACAAGCACGGAGTCGAAAGCGTGTTCCTGCGCATCGGCTCGTGCCTTCCGGAGCCGGTGAACAACCGCATGCTCTCCACCTGGCTATCCTATCCCGATCTGTGTCGCCTTGTGGAGCGCTGCGTGCTCGCCGAGCGCGTCGGCTGCGCGGTGATCTGGGGGGCGTCCAACAACGCCCGGAGCTTCTGGCGCAAGGACGCGCGCGACCTGATCGGCTGGGCGCCGCAGGACAGCGCGGACACCTTCGCCGGGCAGCTCGCCGGCAAGGTCAGCGGCGATCCGGTGGAGGAGCGCTACCAGGGCGGACCGTTCTGCACCATGGAGTACAGCCGTAAGGGCGGGTTCAGCCCGAAACACCTGTTCGACCGGAAGTGATCGGATCGTGGCGACCCGATCGCCGCGCGCGCAGCCACAGGGACGTCGCACGCAAAGATTGACAGCCGATGATGCCCAGACGTACCGTTGCGCGAGTGGTGTCATGAGTGTTTCCCCCGCGTGACAGAGCGCCATTTCGGAGCACGGCGCGGACAACCCGGATATCGAGGTATTTCCCCGCGTGACAGAGCGCCATTACCTGATTGTGCCGACCAGCCCGACCGCGCAGAAGCGCGTGCGTGCCGCGGTGATGGAGGCCGGCGGTTTCGTGATCCTGACGGCATCGTCCGGGGCGCTGGTGGCGCGGATGGCCGACGCGGCCAAGGAGGCGATCACGGCACGACATGACGTGCGTCATTGCGGCGGCGTGGACATCGCCCCACGACCCATCCGCCGCATCAGGGTGAACGAGGCGGGCAACAGGATCGGCGGCTAGGCCGCGGACGAACGGAGGGTTCGGGTTATGACAAATCTCGCGCGTGGCGTCGGGCAGGCCCTGCTGGACGTTCCCTTCCCCGAGATGGTCGAGAAGATGGGCCTCGCGATCGCCGAGGCGCAGCTCGCCCTCGACCTGAACAGCATCCAGACCGCGCAGGCGCTCGCCAACACCATGCTGCCCGAAGGCACGGTGGTGGTCGCGATCAAGGAGACGGTGGACGCGGACGGCAACGTCACCAACACCGAGGTGCTCTACAACGACAGGGAGATGCCGCTGCTGGTCTACGGCATCAACCCGACCTTCTACGCCTTCAGCGAGACCATCATCGAAGTGAAGATGGCGATCACCATGTCGCTGGAGATCGCGCGCAGCGTCAGCTTCGGCACGACCACGAAGTTCGAGAACAAGACCAAGTTCCAGGCGAGCTACAAGACCGGCGGTCTGCTCGGGCTGCTCGCCGGCTCAGGCAAGGCGAGCGTGGAGAACACCACCACCGTCGCGCGGACCTCGACGATGAACGCGACCTACACCTCGAAGTTCAACTTCAAGGTGGAAGGGTCGAGCCTGCTGCGCACGACGCTGACGCCGGTGCCGCCGCCGAGCCGCGTGATCCCGAAGATCACGGTCCAGCAGCCGGCGGCGCCGCCCGGTCCGTGATCGCGGCCTGAGCGCGCGCGATGGCCGACGAGATCGAGGAGGTGCTGGTCCGCCCGCTCGGCGAGGTGCTCGCGCGGGTCGGCGAAGGGGTGGCGCAGGCGCAGCGGGCGATGGACCTGAACAGCATCGCCACCCAGACGCTGATCGACAACGATCCGGTGCTGAGCGAGTACGGCCTGCAGGCGACGTGGTATCACATGCCCGAGGTGACGCTCGAGCTGAAGATGTCGCTGGCGTTGAAGCGCGAGACCAGGACCGACACGTCGGGGCGGGTGCTGGTCAGCAGGCTCAGCCTGCTGGCCGCCCCGCACAACGCGAAGGTGCAGAACACGCTCGGCCTCGACGTCCAGGGCACCAGCGTGGTGAAGGCGCGGATCGTGTCGATCCCGCCGCCGCCGCGCGCCGGGGGCTGAGCGCCGGCCGAATGCGGTGGAGGGTCCCGGCGCATGCCGGAGAATGACGCGATCGCCGAGCGTCTGGCGCGGATCGAGAAGACGCTGGATGCGTTTCAGATGCGGCTCTCCGCGCTGGAGGAGGCCGTGCGCAGCGGCGTCACACCCCGCATGACCGCGGCGGAGCCGACGCGCGAGGAGACGCTGCTGAAAGCGCGCGTCGCCGAACTGGAGGCCGAGAAGGTCGCGCTCAGCGACCGGGTGAAGACACTCGCCGCAGGGCGTTTGCAGGCGAGCCCGGAGCAGGTCACGGTCGGGTTCCGCAAGGCGATCGAGGCGTTCCAGGGCGGGCTGGAGCCGCGGCCGGGCGACCGCACGGCCTACACCGTCAGCGAGATGCAGGTCGGGCTGAAGTCGCTGGTGGCCCTCGACGAGTCGGGTGGGCTGCGCTTCGTGCTGCCCGCGCCGGATGAGCGGTTCGACCCGGCGCAGCTGACGGAGGTGAAGTTCACGCTACGCGCGGCGAGCGAGGCGGCGGCCGCCGCGCCGGGACTCATCCCCGTGCCGAACCTGCTCGGCCTGCCGCGCGCGGCGGCCGAGACGGCGCTCGCGCGGGCCGGGCTCAAGCTCGGCAAGGTTGCGGAGCAGGAGAGCCGCTACGCGCCCGGCACGGTGATCGGCCAGACGCCCGATCCGGCCGACGAGATCGCGCCGGAGGTGCCCGTCGACATCGTGGTCGCGGTGGCGATCAAGCCGACCGTGCCCGATCTGCGCGGCCTGCCGCTCGAGGAGGCGACCGGGCGGATCGAGGCGCTCGGTCTCGTGCGCGGCAGGGTCGCGCAGCGCGAGTCCAAGGACGTCGCGGAAGGGACGGTGCTGGCGCAGGAGCCGCTCGCGGGCATGCGGGTCGAGCCCGGCTCGGCGGTGGCGCTGGTGGCCGCGGTCGCGCCGCCGCCTACCGTCGCCGTACCGGACCTTGCCGGACGGTCGCGCGCCGAGGCCGAGCGGCTGCTCAAGGCGGCCGGGCTCGCGCTCGGCGAGGTGGCCGAGAAGGAGGGCGGCAAGCCGGGGCTCGTGCTGGCGCAGGCGCCGAAAGCCGGCACCGAGGTGCCGCCCGGCGCGCCGGTGTCGCTGATCGTGGCCGCCGACATCGCCGTGGACATCCTGATCGACCGCGCGGTGAAGGCCGCGGCGGGCACACGGGCCGGCATCAGCGGCAAGCTGCTCGGCGACCGTCTGCGCGCCCTGGAGCTGAAGGATTACGCGGCCTTCGAGACGCTCGCCTCGGCCTCGCTGGAGGAACTGCAGAAGGCGATCGGCGCACCGACGCCGCGCGGCCTGCAGGACGCTCAGATGGCGCTGCGCAAGGCGCTCAAGGGCGAGGTCGGATAGCCCCGCTGCCGCGCCCGTCAGTAGCCGCGGGCGGGATCGACGCGGTTCGGCGCCGGCCGGCCATCCCGGATCGCCGCGAGATTCGCGAGCAGGATGTCGAGCGTGCGGTCGTTGTAGGTCGCGGGATCGTCCGACGACACGTGCGGCACCACGATCAGTCCGGGCGTGCGCCAGAGCCGATGCCCGGGCGGCAGGGGCTCGGGCACGGCGACATCGGTGACGCCGCCGGCGAGATGGCCGGCCTCCAGCGCGTCGCAGACGGCGTCCTGGTCCCACACCGCGCCGCGCGCCATGTTCACCACCTTCGCACCGCGGGGCAGCAGGCCGAGGCGGCGGCGGTCGATCAGGCCGCGCGTGGCCGGGGTGAGCGGGCAGGCGAGCAGCAGGAACTCGGCCCGCGGCAGCACCGCATCCAGCGACGCGGTCGCATGGACCTCGTCGCAGGCCGGGTGCGGCGCGGGGGTGGTGCGCACGCCGAGCACGCGCATCCCGAAGGCGCGCGCCTGCTCGGCCGCCGCGCCGCCCAGCGTGCCCAGCCCGACGATGCAGACCGTCCGGCCGGCGAGCACCGAGCCGAAACGCGGCTCCCACGTCTCCGCGCGCTGGGCAGTCGCGAAATGCGGGATGTGGCTCGCCAGCATCAGCAGCGCCATCAGCGCGAACTCGCCGGCCTTGCGCGCATGCGTGCCGCGGTTGTTCAGCAGCGTGACCTCCGGCGGCAGCCAGTCGAACGGAGCAAGCCGATCCAGCCCGGCCGAATTGCAGGCGATCACCTTGAGACGCGGCGCGCGTGCCGGCAGCGCCCCGACCGGGAAACGCTCCTTCACGATCCTGGTCCAGGTCAGCAGCACCTCCGCCTCGCGCATGGCGGCCGCGAAGCCGGCTTCGTCCGAGGCGAAGGAGACGTCGAGATGTCCCGGGTCCGCGGCGCGCGATACGGCCGCCGCCCATTGCACGGGCGTGAAGGCGAAGTCCGCGTCGTCGGCCGGGTTCTGGATGTGGATGCGCATGCGCGCGAGGCTCGCACAGGCGAGCGCGACGTCAAGGCAGCGGACGGCGTTGATGCGGAGCGGTTACGGAGCGCCGCGCACCGTCCTCGCTACGCATCCATCTTCAGCGCGGCGAGGAACGCGGTCTGCGGGATCTCCACCTTGCCGAACTGGCGCATGCGCTTCTTGCCTTCCTTCTGCTTCTCCAGAAGCTTGCGCTTGCGCGTGATGTCGCCGCCATAGCACTTCGCGGTGACGTCCTTCGAAAGGGCCGAGATGGTCTCGCGCGCGATCACGCGCCCGCCGATCGCCGCCTGGATCGCGATCTTGAACAGCTGCTTCGGAATCAGCTCCTTCAGCTTCTCGCAGATCGCGCGGCCGCGCTTCTCGGCCTGGCTGCGATGCGCGATGAACGACAGCGCATCCACCGGATCGCCGTTCACCAGGATCGAGATCTTCACGAGATCGGCCTCGGCATAGCCGTCCATCGCGTAGTCGAAGCTCGCATAGCCGCGGCTCACCGACTTCAGCCGATCGTAGAAGTCGAACACCACCTCGTTCAGCGGCAGGCGATAGACCGCCATCGCCCGGTTGCCGACATAGGTCAGATCGACCTGCTGGCCGCGGCGTTCGTTGCAGAGCGTGAGGATCGCGCCGAGATAGTCGTCGGGCACGAAGATGGTCGCCTTGATCCAGGGCTCCTCGATGTGGTCGATCACGCTGCCGTCCGGCATGTCGGCCGGGTTGTGCAGCTCCTGCATCGACCCGTCGGTGCGGTGCACGCGATAGACCACCGAGGGCGCGGTCGCGATCAGGTCGAGATCGAACTCGCGGATCAGCCGCTCCTGGATGATCTCCAGATGCAGCAGGCCGAGGAAGCCGCAGCGGAAGCCGAAGCCGAGCGCGGCGGAGGTCTCGGGCTCGTAGTGGAACGAAGCGTCGTTCAGGCGCAGCTTGGCGAGGCTCTCGCGCAGCTTCTCGAAATCGTCGGCATCGGTGGGATAGAGCCCGCACCACACCACCGGCACCGAGGGCTTGAAGCCCGGCAGCGGCTCGGCGGCGGGGGTACGGTCGTCGGTGATCGTGTCGCCGACATTGCAGTCCGCCACCGTCTTGATGCCGGCCGTGATGTAGCCCATTTCGCCCGGGCCGAGATCCTCCACCGGCACCATCTTCGGCGTGAAGATGCCGGTCGCTTCGACGGTGTGCACGGCGCCGGTGCTCATGAAGCGGATGCGCTGGCCCTTCTTCAGCCGCCCGTCCTTCACGCGCACCAGGATCACCACGCCGAGATAGGCGTCGTACCAGCTATCGACCAGCAGCGCCTTGGTCGGCGCGTTCGCCTCGCCCTTGGGCGGCGGCAGGCGCGCCACGATCGCCTCCAGCACGCCCTCGATGTTGAGGCCCGTCTTGGCGCTGATCATCACCGCGTCATCCGCCGGCAGGCCGATCACATCCTCGATCTGCTGCTTCACCCGATCAGGCTCGGCGGCCGGCAGGTCGATCTTGTTCAGCACCGGCACGATCTCGTGGCCCGCGTCGATCGCCTGATAGACGTTGGCGAGTGTCTGCGCCTCCACGCCCTGCGAGGCATCCACCACGAGCAGCGAGCCCTCGCAGGCGGCGAGGCTGCGCGACACCTCGTAGGCGAAATCCACATGCCCCGGCGTGTCCATCAGGTTCAGCTCGTAGGTGTTGCCGTCCTTCGCCGGGTAGATCAGCCGCACCGTCTGCGCCTTGATCGTGATGCCGCGCTCGCGCTCGATGTCCATCGAATCGAGCACCTGGTCCTTCATCTCGCGCTCGCTGAGCGCGCCGCAGGCCTGGATCAGCCGGTCCGCGAGCGTGGACTTGCCGTGATCGATATGCGCGATGATCGAGAAGTTGCGGATCAGGTGAAGCGGCGTGTCTGTCATGGGTCCGGGCGTCGCGCGCCAAAAACCCGGGCGGAATGGCGCCGGGCCGTCGAGGGGTCACTTAGGCCAAACGGGCCGGATTTCAAAGCGCGGAGGCGGCATTGACAGCCGCGTGAGCCGCCGCCGAGGCTTGCGCGACGGGCAGGAGGGAACGCGATGGCCAAGGGCAACGGGGCGGATGACGGCAAGAGGCGGCTGAGGAGCCGCGAGTGGTTCGACGATCCGCACGATCCGGGCATGACCGCGCTCTATCTCGAGCGCTACCTGAACTACGGCCTGACCCGCGAGGAGCTGCAGTCGGGCCGCCCGATCATCGGCATCGCCCAGACGGGCAGCGACCTCGCCCCCTGCAACCGCCACCACGTCCAGCTCGCGAGCCGGGTGAAGGACGGCATCCGCGACGCGGGCGGCGTGCCGATCGAGTTCCCGATCCACCCGATCCAGGAGACCGGCAAGCGCCCGACCGCGGCGCTGGACCGCAACCTCGCCTATCTGTCGCTGGTCGAGGTGCTGCACGGCTACCCGCTCGACGGGGTCGTGCTGACCACCGGCTGCGACAAGACCACGCCCGCCTGCCTGATGGGGGCCGCGACCGTGAACATCCCGGCGATCGTGCTCTCCGGCGGGCCGATGCTGGACGGGTGGTGGAACGGGCGGCTCGCGGGCTCGGGCACGGTGATCTGGGAGGCGCGCAAGCTGCTCGCCACCGGGCAGATCGACACCGAGCAGTTCATGCAGATCGCCGCCTCCTCGGCGCCCTCGGTCGGGCACTGCAACACCATGGGCACGGCGCTGTCGATGAACTCGCTTGCGGAGGCCCTGGGCATGAGCCTGCCGGGCTGCGCCGCGATCCCCGCACCCTATCGCGAGCGCGGCTGGATGGCCTACGAGACCGGACGGCGCATCGTCGCGATGGTGCGCGAGAACCTCCGCCCCTCCGACATCCTCACCCGCGCGGCGTTCGAGAACGCGATCGCAGTGGCCTCCGCCATCGGCGCGTCGTCGAACTGCCCGCCGCACATCATCGCGATCGCGCGCCACATCGGCGTCGAGCTCACGATCGAGGACTGGCAGACGATCGGCGCGGACATCCCGCTGCTGGTCGATTGCCAGCCCGCCGGCCGCTTCCTCGGCGAGCGGTTCCACCGCGCGGGCGGCATCCCCGCGGTGATGAAGGAGCTGCTGGATGCCGGGCGTCTCCAGGGCGAGGCGATGACCGTGACCGGGATGAGCGTCACCGCGAACCTCGCCGCGGTGCCGGAGCCGGACCGCGAGGTGATCCGCGCCTACGCAAGGCCGCTGAAGGAGAAGGCCGGGTTCGTCGTGCTGTCGGGCAACCTGTTCGACAACGCGGTGATGAAGGTGAGCGTGATCGATCCCGAGTTCCGCAAGCGCTTCCTCTCCGATCCGCCCGACGTGTTCGAGGGCAAGGCCATCGTGTTCGAGGGACCGGAGGACTACCACGCGCGCATCGAGGACCCGGCGCTCGGGGTGGACGAGCGGTCGATCCTGGTGATCCGCAACTGCGGCCCGGTCGGCTACCCGGGCTCGGCCGAGGTGGTGAACATGCAGCCGCCGAGCGCGCTGCTCGCCAAGGGGGTGGCCGCCCTGCCGACCATGGGCGACGGGCGGCAGTCCGGCACCTCGGGCAGCCCCTCGATCCTGAACGTCTCGCCCGAGGCGGCGGTGGGCGGGGGCTTGGCTCTGCTGCGCACCGGCGACAGGGTGCGGATCGACCTGAACACCCGCCGCGTCGATGTGCTGATCGACGAGACCGAGTTCGCCTCCCGCCGGGCCGCCTGGACGCCGCCCGCGCTCGATCACAAGACCCCGTGGGAGGAGATCTACCGTTCCCTGGTGGGCCAGCTCGGCACGGGCGCCTGCCTGGAGCCGGCGACCCTCTATCTCGACATCATCGCCACGCGCGGCGAGAGCCGGCACAGCCACTGACCCCGGGCGGCTGCGGCCTCCCTCTTGCGGCGGCTTGCCCCAGCCGGTCTAAAGAGGCGCCATGCCCGCCGATCTCGATCCGCGCCGCTGGATGCGCGCTGCTCAGCGCGTGCTCGGCCGCCTGCCGACGGTCTCGGCACCCTTCGCGCGGCCGCCCGAGTCGCCCGGCGTGCCGCTGCGCGACCCGTGGCCGGGGGACGCCGGACGCGGCACGCGGCTGCTCAAGGGCGAGCTGGTGGTCGAGGGCACGGCGCGGCCGCTCGACCCGGCCTCGGCCGGCGACGATCCCTGGAGCGAGGCGGCGCACGGCTTCGCCTGGCTGCGCGACCTGCGCGCGGTCGGCAGCGATGCGGCAAGGCTGCGCGCGCGCTCGCTGGTCGGCGGCTGGATCGAGGCCGCCCCCCGGATGCCCGCCGCGCGCGAGGCGGTGCTCGGCGCGCGCATCACCGCGCTGCTGTCGCACTGGGACTTCCTCGCCGCGAGCGCCGAGGCGACGTTCCGCGCCGGCGTGATGGGCCGCATCGTCGAGGACGCGCGCACGCTCTCGGGCCTGCTGCCGGCCGAGACCATGGACGCGCGCGCCTTCACCGCGCTCAAGGGCCTGGTCGCGGCGGGGGTCAGCCTGCCCGGCGGCGAGCCGCATCTCGCGCGCGCGCTCCGCTTCCTCGGCCAGGAGATCGACCGCCAGATGCTGGCCGATGGCGGCCATGTCGAGCGCAGCCCGGCCGCGCTGCTCGCGGTCGTGATGGACCTGATCGAGATCCGCGGCATGCTCGCGACCGCCCGCGTGGCCGTGCCCGACACGCTCACCGCGGCGATCGACCGCGCGATGCCGATGCTCGCCGCACTGCGCCACGGCGATGGCGGACTCGCGCTGTTCAACGGCACGCGCGAGGGCGACCCGACGCTGCTCTCCCTGGTGCAGGCGCAGAGCGCGCTGCGCGCCCGCCCGGCGACGCGCGCGCCCGAGATGCGCTTCGAGCGCCTCGCGGCCGGGCGCACGGTGCTGATCGTCGATGCCGGCCCGCCACCCGCGCGCGGCCAGGACCGGCTCGCGCATGCCGGCACGCTCGCCTTCGAGATGTCGGTGGGGCGCGACCGGCTGATCGTCAATTGCGGCGCCGCACCCGCCGCCGCGTCAGCCTGGCGCGACGCGCTGCGCGCCACCGCGGCGCACTCGACGCTGGTGATCGCGGACGTGAACTCCTCGGAGCTGAAGGAGCGCGGGCTCGGCCGCCGGCCGGAGCAGGTCGCGGTGCAGCGCCACGAGGCGAACGGCGCGCATTGGCTGGACGCCAGCCATGACGGCTGGAAGAAGCCGTTCAACGCGATCCATCGCCGCCGGCTCTATCTCGGCGATACCGGCGAGGATGTGCGCGGCGAGGACAGCGTCGAGGCGCCGCATCCGCAGCCCTTCGCGATCCGCTTCCACCTGCACCCCGCCATCAGCGCGAGCCTGCAACAGGACGGCGCGGGCGTGCTGCTGCGCACGCCGAGCTCGGGCGGCTGGGTGCTGCGGGCGGACGGGGCGAAGCTCGCGCTCGAGGAGAGCATCTATGCCGGCACCGACGACCGGCGGCGGACCCAGCAGGTGGTGCTGACCGGCGGCCCGGCCGACGGCGCCTCGGTGGTGAAGTGGGCGATCACGCGCATGGGCGGGGCCTGAGAGCCGCCGATGTGCGGCATCGCGGGGGTGTTCCTGCGCCGGCCCGAGGCCGAGGCGCCGCTGCGCGCGCGCGCGGCGGCGATGGGGCAAGCAGTTGCGCATCGCGGGCCGGATGGCGCGGGCGTCTGGGCCGATGCCGCGTGCGGTGTCGCGCTGGCGCACCGCCGGCTGGCGATCATCGATCTCTCGCCGGGCGGCGCCCAGCCGATGGCCTCGTCCTGCGGTCGTTACGTCGTCACGTATAACGGCGAGCTCTACAACTACCGTGCGCTGCGCGACGCGCTCGCCGCATGCGGTCGGCCCGTGCAGGGCGAGAGCGACACCGCAGTGCTGCTGGAGGCCTGCGCGCAGTGGGGTATCGCCGAGGCGCTGGCGCGGCTGGATGCCATGTTCGCCTTCGCGCTCTGGGACCGGGCCGAGCGCGTGCTCTGGCTCGCGCGCGACCATGCCGGCATCAAGCCGCTGGTCTGGACGATGCTGCCCGACGGTTCGGTGCTGTTCGGCAGCGAACTCCGCGCGCTGGAGGCGGCGGGCGGCTGGTCGCCCGAGATCGATCCCGAGAGTGTGGCCGCGTATCTGCGCCTCGGCTGCATCCCCGCGCCGCGCACGGTGTTCCGGGCCGTCCGCAAGCTGCCGCCCGGCGGCCTGGTGCGGATCGGCATGGACGGCACGCCCGAGGAGCGGCGCTGGTTCGACATCCTGGCACTCGCGCGCGAGGCCGCGCCGGCACGGTTGAGCAGAGCCGAGGCGGCGGAGGCCGTGGATGCGGCGCTGAGCAGGAGCGTGCGCGCGCAGCTCGTCGCCGACGTGCCCGTGGGCGCGTTCCTTTCGGGCGGGGTGGACTCCTCCTCCGTGGTCGCGGCGATGGCGCGTGCCGCACCCGGAGCCGCGCATGCCTTCACCATCGGCTTCGACGATCCGGCCTATGACGAGAGCGCCGACGCGGCACGCATCGCCAGCGCGCTCGGTGTGCGCCACACGGTGCTGCGCGCCACGGAGGCGGATGCGCTGGCGCTGGTGGACGAGCTGCCGCGCATCCACGACGAGCCCTTCGCGGACTCCTCGCAACTGCCGACGCTGCTCCTGTCCCGCCTGACGCGCGCGCATGTGACGGTCGCGCTGTCGGGGGATGGCGGCGACGAGTTGTTCGGCGGCTATCGCCGGCACGTGCTCGCCGCGCGTCTCTGGCCGCGTCTGGCGCGCGTGCCGTGGCCGCTGCGGCGCGCGCTCGCCGACGCGATCGGCGCCGTGCCGCCGGGCTGGTGGGACGCCGCGCTGGGCCCCCTGCCCCGCGCACCGCGACGCCCTGGCGAGACGCTGCACAAGCTCGCCGCCGTGCTGGCCGCGCGCGATCTCGATGCGGTGTACGCGCGGCTGACGACAACCGACGGCGAGCCGGTTGCGCATGACGGCGCGCCCGCGGAGCCGCTGGCGCGCTTCCGCGCCCTCGACGCCGCCGGCTACCTGCATGACGACGTGCTGACCAAGGTCGATCGCGCGTCCATGAGCGTCGCACTGGAGGTGCGCGTGCCGATGCTGTCGCCAGCGATGATGCGCCTCGCGTTCTCGCTGCCGCCCGACCTGCTGGTGCGCGCGGACGGCGGCAAGGCGGTGCTGCGCGATGCGCTGGCGCGCCACGCGCCGCGCGCCCTGTTCGAGCGCGAGAAGACGGGGTTCTCGTTCCCGGTCGGCGCCTGGCTGCGCGGACCGTTGCGCGGCTGGGCCGAGGATCGGCTCGCCTCGCACCGCTTGCGCGAATCGGGGCTGGTCGATCGCGAGCGGGTGTCGCGTCTCTGGGCCGAACACCGCGCCGGACGGCGCGACCACGCGTCCCCCCTCTGGGCCGTGCTGATGCTCGGCGGCTGGCTGGAGGCGCGGGCGTGAAGATCGCGCAGCTCACCAATGTCGACTTCTCGCTGACGCATTTCCTGCTGCCGCTGATGCGGACCTTACGCGACCGCGGCCACGAGGTGGTGGGGATCTGCGCCGACGGGCCGAAGCTCGCGCCCGCGCGCGCGGAAGGCTTCCGCATCGAGCCCGTGCCGTTCGCGCGCAGCCTGAACCCGATCTCGAACCTGCCCGCGTTCCTGGCGTTGCTGCGCCTGTTCCGGCGCGAGCGGTTCGATCTCCTGCACGTGCACACGCCGCTCGCCGGGCTGCTCGGGCGCGTCGCCGGGCGCATCTCCGGTGTGCCGCGCATCGTCTACACGGCGCACGGGTTCTACTTCCACGAGGCGATGGCGCCGGCGAAGCGGCGGCTGCATGTCGGGCTGGAGCGGTTCGGCCGCCGGTTCACGGACGTCCTGTTCACCCAGAGCGCCGAGGATGCCGAGACCGCGATCGTGGAGCGGATCGCGCCTGGCGGGCGGGTGCTGGCGATCGGCAACGGGGTCGATCCGGACGTGTTTCGTCCGGGCACCGCGGAGGAGCGCGCGGCCGCACGGGCCGCGCTGGGCGTCCCCGACGATGCGGCGGTCGCGCTGATAATCGGGCGGATGGTCGCCGAGAAGGGCTATCCCGAACTGTTCGAGGCGCTGGCGCGCGTGCCAGGACTGACGCTCGCCTGTGTCGGCACGCGGCTCGAGAGCGACCACGAGGGCGACGTCGCGGGGGCGCTCGCGCGGGCCGAGGGCGATCCGGCCGTGGCGGCGCGGCTCAGGCTGCTCGGCTATCGCACGGATGTCGCCGCGCTGCTGCGCGGGGCCGATCTGTTCGTGCTGCCGAGCCATCGCGAGGGCATGCCGCGCAGCATCATCGAGGCGATGATGACGGGGCTGCCGGTGGTGGCGACGCGGATTCGCGGGGCGCGCGAGCAGGTGGTGGACGGCGAGACCGGGTTCCTGGTGCCGGTGCGCGATCCGGAGGCCTTGGCTGAGGCGCTTGGGCAACTGGTAACGGATGAGCGCTTGCGGGCGCGGATGGGGGCGGCCGGGCGGGCGCGGGCGCTCGATCTCTATGACGAGGCGAAAGTGATCGCGCGCCAGATCGAGGCTTTGGAGTTATAGAGCCGGGGGACCACGCTGGTCCCCCGGACCCCCCGCACCTGGGGGCCGCTCCCGTTGGTCGCGGCCCGCGCCCCGACCAACGGGAGGGGCGCCCTCCAGGGGGGCGCGGGGGGCCTTGCGGCCCCCCGCCTCGTTTCTTCTCAGGACTCCTCCATGCCCGAAGGTCTTGTTCCCCTCCGCCGCGCTCTGTTGTCGGTCTCCGACAAGTCCGGCCTCGCCGACTTCGCCCGTCTGCTCGCTGCGCGCGGCGTAGCCCTGATCTCCACCGGCGGCACCGCGCGCGCGCTGCGCGAGGCCGGCCTGGACGTCACCGACGTCTCCGCCGTCTCCGGTTTCCCCGAGATTCTCGACGGCCGCGTGAAGACGCTGGTGCCGCAGATCCACGGCGGCATTCTCGGCCGGCACGACGACCCGCACCATCTCGCGCAGATGGCCGAGCACGGCATCGCGCCGATCGACCTGGTGATGGTGAACCTCTACCCGTTCGAGCAGACCGTCGCCGCGCATGCCGCGTTCGAGACCTGCGTCGAGAACATCGACATCGGCGGCCCGGCGCTGATCCGCGCGGCGGCGAAGAACCACGAGTGGGTGACGGTGATCACCGACCCGTCGCAGCTCACTGCCGTCATCGAGGAGATCACGGCGCATGGCGGCACCACGCTGACCACACGCCGCCGCCTCGCGGCCGAGGCCTATGCCCGCACGGCGGCCTACGACGCGGCGATCAGCAGCTGGTTCTCGGGCCAGAACGGTGTCGCGTTCCCGCCGCGTCTCGCGGTGTCGGGCGCGCTCGCCCAGACGCTGCGCTACGGCGAGAACCCGCACCAGCAGGCGGCGTTCTACGTCACCGACCGGCGCCCGGGTGTCGCAACCGCGACGCAGGCGCAGGGCAAGGAGCTCTCCTACAACAACATCAACGACACCGACGCCGCTTATGAGTGCGTCGCCGAGTTCGAGGACCCGGCGATCGTGATCGTCAAGCATGCGAACCCGTGCGGCGTCGCGACGGCCGATTCGCTCGCCGCGGCGTGGGACCTCGCGCTGCGCTGCGATCCCGTCTCGGCCTTCGGTGGCATCGTCGCGGCGAACCGTCCGCTCGACGAGGCGACCGCCGAGAAGATCGCCGCGATCTTCACCGAGGTGGTGATCGCGCCCGATGCGTCGGAGGCGGCGAAGGCGGTGTTCGCGCGCAAGAAGAACCTGCGCCTGCTGCTCGCGCACGGCCTGCCCGACCCGTCCGCGCCGGGCACGACGGTGCGCAGCGTCGGCGGCGGGTTCCTCGCGCAGACGCGCGACGCCGGCCGGGTGACGCGCGAGACGCTGAAGGTGGTGACGCAGCGCGCGCCGACCGAGGCGGAGCTCGCCGATCTGGTCTTCGCCTTCCGTGTCGCCAAGCACGTGAAGTCGAACGCGATCGTCTACGCGAAGGATGGCGCGACGGTCGGCATCGGCGCGGGGCAGATGAGCCGCGTCGACTCGTCGCGCATCGCCGCGTGGAAGGCGGCCGAGGCGGCGAAGGCGGCCGGTCTGCCGGAAACACTGGCGAAGGGATCGGTGGTCGCCTCCGACGCGTTCTTCCCGTTCGCCGACGGGCTGATCGCCGCCGCCGAGGCGGGCGCGACCGCGGTGATCCAGCCGGGCGGCTCGATGCGCGACGCCGAGGTGATCGCCGCCGCTGACGCGCGCGGTCTGGCGATGGTGTTCACCGGCATCCGGCATTTCCGCCATTGACCCTCGACCGCCTCGCCGCCGAACCGCTCGCCTGGATCGCACTTGGGCTCGCGCTGCTGGTCGTCGTCTTGCTGATGCGCCGGCCCGCGGCACCGCCCGAGCTGGTCGCGGGGCTCGCGGAGCTGTCCGGACGGCTCGATCAGCTCACGCGCACGGCGCAGGCCCAGGGCATGGCGCTGGCCTCCCAGGAAACCGCGCTCGCGGATCGGCTCGCGGCGCAGCAGCTCGCGATCGCCGAGGGGCTCGCGCGCATGGGCGAGCGGCTGTCGGTGCTGGACGCGGCGCAGGCGAACCTGTCGGCGCTGACGACGCAGGTGACCGATCTCTCCGCCGTGCTGTCGAACCGCCAGGCGCGCGGCGCGCTGGGCGAGGCGCAGATGGAGGCGCTGCTGCGCGACGCCCTGCCGGCCGCGGCGCTGTCGTTCCAGCACACGCTCTCGACCGGCGCGCGCGCCGATGCGCTGATCCGCCTTCCCACGCCGCCCGGCCCGATCGCGGTGGACAGCAAGTTCCCGCTCGAGGCGTTCCGCCGCTTGCGCAACGCGTCCGATGACGCCGCGCGCAACGCCGCCGGCCGCGACGTCGCGGCCGACGTGCTGGCGCACGTGAAGGCCGTGGCGTCGAAATACGTCGTGCCGGGCGAGACCGCGGACGGCGCCATCCTGTTCGTGCCCAGCGAGGCGGTGTACGCGGCCCTGCACGCCGACTTCCCGCAGATCGTCGAGGAGGCGATCCGCCGGCGCGTCTGGATCACCTCGCCGACCACGCTGATGGCGGTGCTGACGACCCTCGCCGCGGTGCTGCGCGATGCGCGGCTGCGCGACGAGGCGCGCGCGATCCAGGCCGAGGTCGCTCGGCTCGCCGAGGACACCGGGCGGCTCGCGGAGCGTGTGGCCGCGCTGCGCCGGCATCTCGACCAGGCGCGCGGCGACATCCAGGGCATCGAGGTCTCGGCCGAGGCGATCCGCCGGCGCGCCCTCCGCGTCGCCGCGATCGAGACGGAGAAGGAATGAGCGCGCAGCTCGTCTCGGCGCTGGGCCTGGTCGGCTTCGCCGCCCTCGCCTGGGGCTGGGGCGCGCTGGCGACGCGGCGCGCCGACGTGCCGTGGCGCATGATCGCGATCGGGCTCGCGTTGCAGATCGCGGTGGCCGCGGCGCTGCTCGCGATCCCGCCGCTGCGCAGCGCCATCGGCGCGATCGGCCGCGCGGTCGATGCGCTGCAACGCGCGACCGAGGCCGGAACCAGCCTGGTGTTCGGCTATCTCGGCGGCGGTGCCCTGCCCTTCGCCGAGACTGCGCCCGGCGCCTCGTTCATCCTCGCCTTCCGCGTGCTGCCGCTGATCCTGGTGGTCGGTGCGCTCTCGGCCGTGCTCTATCACTGGCGCGTGCTGCCTGCCGTGGTCGGCGCGCTCGCGCGGGTGCTGCGGCGAGGCTTCGCGCTCTCGGGCGCCGCCGGTTTCGCGACCGCCGCCAACATCTTCGTCGGCATGGTCGAGGCACCGCTGCTGGTGCGCCCGTATCTCGCCGCGCTCAGCCGCGCCGAGCTGTTCGTGGTGATGACCGCGGGCATGGCGACCATCAGCGGCAACACGCTCGCGATCTACGCGATCTTCCTGCGCGATGCCCTGCCCGATGCCGCCGGCCATCTGCTCACCGCGAGCGTGATCAGCGCGCCGGCTTCGGTGCTGGTCGCGCGACTGATGCGCCCGGAGACCGAGGCGCCGGGCACCCCGCCGGAGGAGGCCGCCGCGCCGCGGCTCTACGCCACCTCGATGGAGGCGATCGCGCGCGGCACCGCGGAAGGGCTCGCCATCATGCTCGGCGTGATCGCCTCCCTGATCGTGTTCATCGCGCTGGTCGCGCTGCTGAACGAGGCGATCGTTCCGATCACCGGTGCACCGCTGCAGCACTGGGCCGGCATCGCCATGCGCCCCTTCGCCCTCGCCATGGGGATCGCGCCTGCGGACGTGGCGGAGGCGGGACGCCTGCTCGGCCTCAAGGCCATCATCAACGAGTTCGTCGCCTATCTCGATCTCGCACGCGGCGGCGCAGGGCTGGACGAGCGCAGCCGCATCATCCTCGCCTACGCGCTGTGCGGCTTCGCCAATCCCGGCAGCCTCGGCATTATGGTCGGCGGCCTCATCGCGCTGGTGCCGGAACGACGCGAGGACATCGCCCGCCTCGGCATTCCCGCCGTGATCGGCGGCACGCTCGCCTGCCTGATGACGGGCGCGGTCGTCGGCATCCTCACGCCGGCCGGCGCGCCTTGAGGGCGGCGGCAAGCGTTCCGTCATCGAGATAGCCGAGCTCGCCGCCCACCGGCACACCATGGGCGAGCCGCGTCACCGCCACGCCCAACGGCCGCAACCGATCCGCCACCAGATGCGCCGTCGCCTGGCCGTCCACCGTCGCGCCCAGGGCGAGGATCACCTCCGACACACCGCCACCCGCGACACGGCGCAGCAACTGCTGGATCGTCAGATCCTCCGGCCCGCGCCCACCGATCGCCGACAGCGTGCCGCCGAGCACGTGGTAGAGCCCGCGATGCGCCCCCGCACGCTCCAACGCCCAGAGATCGCCGACCGACTCCACCACGCAGATCACCGAACGGTCGCGACGGTCGTCCGCGCAGGTCCCGCACGGATCGGTGCTGTCGAGATTGCCGCAGACGGAGCATGGGCGGATCGCGGCCGCGGCCGCTTCGAGCGCCGCCGCCAAGGGCTGCAACAGCGCCTCGCGCTTCTGGATCAACGCCAGCGCCGCACGCCGCGCGCTGCGCGGGCCGAGGCCGGGCAGCTTCGCGAGCAAGGCGATCAGCCGGTCGAGCTCTGGACCCACGAACAATCCGCGGGGGAAAGGGCCGGGCGTAGCTGGCCCTCGGGCCAGCGAAGCATCAGAGGCCGCCCCTTTCCCCCACACCCCCTATCCCAGGAACCTACGCACAGGCGATCGCTTCGATCTCGACCTTGTAGATCGGCGCCGCGAGACCCGCGACGATCAGCAGCGTCGAGGCCGGCGGCGTGATCGCGCCCAGCGCCTTCATGCGCGCCTCGCGCGCCGCCGGGATGTACGACGCATCCGTCAGGAACACCGTCATCTTGGCGATCGACTCCGGCCCCAGCCCCTGCGAACGCAACAGCGTCAGCAGATTCGCCATCGCCTGCTCGCACTGCGCGCCGATCTCCTCGGGCACCGTTCCGTCCGGCCGCGTGCCGACCTGGCCGGCCAGCAACACCCAGCGCGTCGCGCCGGTCGCCACCGCGACATGGCTGTAGCGCCCCGCCGGATCATGCACCCCCGGCGGATTGACGAACTGCAGGACCGCCATTTTCTCCTCCCCGCTCAGGTCGCCGGCCGCGCCGCAGGCGACGGCAGCTCCTCGGTCTCGATCCCGCCACCGGGCGGCGGACGCGGCGCGCCCTCCGGCACGATGAACCCGCGCAGCGCGCGCCGCACCTGGAACTCGAACTCCACGTTCATGCCCTGCGGGTCATCCATCGCCGAGCGCAGCATCTCGTACCAGACGGCCTCGCGCGCGGCGAGGGAGGTGCCTTCCAGCACCGTGCGCGTGCGCGTCACCGTCGCCTGCGCCGAGCCGCGCCGCCCGTCGCCCCCCTCGACCTCCAGCCGCACGCTGAGCGTCAGCACGTAGCGCTCGGAGGGCTGGGTCGAGAACAGCGCGCCGATCCCCGTCTGCCGTGGCAGGCGCTCCTCGATCAGGCTCGCCTCCTCGATGATCGCGCGTGCGCGGCCCTGCCGGCCCCAGGCCTGCACCCTGTCCGTCAGCATGCGCCGCAGCGCCTCGCGCGGCTCGACCGACATGCGGTGATCGACATTGGGCGGCGCGCGCGGCGGCACCCACCGGTCCACCACCTCGACCTGTGCGACGTCGAGCTGGATCACCGTCAGATGGGAGTAGTCGAACGGCCGCATCACCGGGCGCGGCTGTTCGGCCGGGCCTGCGCAGCCCGCCACCACCGCGCCGAGCGCGATCAGCCCCCGCCTGCCAATCATGCCGCCTCCTGCACCAAGTCAGGCCGCGCCGCCCGCCGGCGACGCGGCCCCCACATCGCCACGGTCGAAGCGGAAGTCAACGTTGCAGAACTCGCAGGTGACCGTGATGGTGCCGTCCTCGGCCATGTGGTCGAGGTCGTCGGCGCCGAACCCGGCGAGCACACGCTCGATCCGCTCGCGCGAGCAGCGGCACCCGAACGACACCGGCTTGGCGGACTGCACGCGCGGGTCGAGCTCGTGGAACAGCCGCCACAGCAGCCGCTCGGCCGAGAGCGCCTCGTCGAGCAGTTCGGGCCCCGTCGCGCTGCCCGCCAGCATCACCGCGGTGCGCCAGGCCTCGTCGTCGTCCTCGGGCGAACGGCGCCGCTCGCCGCCCGCGAAGGCGATGCGTTCCAGCAGCAGCGCACTCGCGCGCCATCCCTGCGGCGTGCGCGCGGCGATGAGCTTCACCGCCGCCTCCACCTGCTGGCTGGTGCGGAACCAGGTATGCGCGAGATCGGACAGGCTCGATCCCTCCAGCGGCACGATGCCCTGGTAGCGGTCCATCTCCGGCCCCTGATCGACCGTGAAGGCGAGATGCCCCGCGCCCAGCAGCCGCGCGGCCGAGGGCGCGCCGTCGAGCCGTGCCAACGCCTCCGCGTCGATGCGCGCGTAGCCGCGCAAGGCCCCCTGGCCGGTGCAGTCGGCGAGCAGCATGCCCACCGGCCCGTCGCCGCGCGCCTGCAACGAGAACGAGCCCTCGAACTTCAGCGCGGCCGCGAGCCCCGCGGTCAGCGCCAGCGCCTCGCCGAGCAGTTGCGCCACCGCATCGGGCAGCGCGTGGCGCGTCAGCAGCGCATCCGCGAGCGAGCCGAGCCGCACGAGCTGGCCGCGCGCGGGGGCCGCCTCCAGGTAGAACGGCCGGACCGCTGACGGAACGGTCAGGATCGGCACGGGGGCGCGGCCCGGCTCTGCCTCGCCCCCGGGGATCATCGTCTCGCCACCGCGGGCTCGAGGCACCAGGCGAGCACGCCGGCCTGGGCGTGCAGGCGGTTCTCGGCCTCGTCGAACACGACGGATTGCGGCCCGTCCATCACCGCGTCGGTGACCTCCTCGCCGCGATGCGCCGGCAGGCAGTGCATGAAGATCGCCTCCGGCGCATGCGCCATCAGCGCCTCGTTCACCTGATAGGGCTTGAGCAGGTTGTGGCGGTTCGTGCCCGGCGCGTCGTTCATGCTGACCCAGGTGTCCGTCACCACCGCATCCGCGCCGCGCACGGCCGCGACCGGGTCCTCGGTGAGCTCGATCACCGCGCCCTGCTCGCGCGCCCAGGCGAGGATCTCGGCCGGCGGGCGCAGCGCCTCGGGGGTGGCCAGCCGCAGCGTGAAGCCGAAGCGGGCGGCCGCGTGGATCCAGCTCCGCGCGACGTTGTTGCCGTCGCCGCACCACGCGACCACGCGGCCGGCGATCGGGCCGCGATGCTCCTCGAAGGTCATCACGTCGGCCATGATCTGGCACGGGTGCGACTGGTCGGTCAGCCCGTTGATCACCGGCACGGTCGCGGCCTCGGCGAGCTCGTTCAGCTTCGAGGCGCTGTCGGTGCGCAGCATGATCGCGTCCACGTAGCGCGACAGCACGCGGGCCGTGTCCGCCACCGTCTCGCCGCGGCCGAGCTGCATCTCCTTGGCGCTCAGCACGACGACATCGCCGCCGAGCCGCTTCATCGCCACCTCGAAGCTGACGCGCGTGCGCGTGGAGGGCTTCTCGAAGATCAGCGCGAGCGTGCGCCCGACCAGCGGCCGCGCGGAGAGCGGTCCGGCGCCGGATTTGAACCCGGCGCCGAACTCCAGGATCCGTCGCAGCGTGGCATGGTCCAGCGCCGAGACGTCGAGGAAGTGGCGTGGCTCCGCAGGCGGCGGGGTGGCCTTGCCGCGGCGCGGGGTCAGCCTCACCGCCGCCTGCGCGCTCATTCGGCCGCCTTGGCCGGGGCCAGCGCGGCCTTGGCGCGCCGGAGCGCCCGGTCGAGCAGGTCGACCGCCTCGTCCGCCTCGGCCTCGGTGATGATCAGCGGCGGGGCGAGCCGCAGCACGTTCATCCCGGCCGCGACCGTCAGCAGCCCCTCGGCCACCGCGGCCGCCTGGGCGTCGGTGTTGACGAGCGGCTCGCGCAGCTTGATGCCGAGCAGCAGGCCCGCGCCGCGCACGTCCTCGATCAGCTCGGGGTGGCGGTCCTTCAGCGCGACGAGCGCGCGCCACAGATGGCGCGCGACGCGATCGACGCCGTCGAGGAAGCCGGGGGCGAGGATCACGTCCAGCACCGCGTTGCCGGCCGCACAGGCGAGCGGGTTGCCGCCATAGGTGGTGCCGTGCGTGCCGGGCTTGAGGTGCTTCGCCACATGCTCCTTGGCCAGGATCGCGCCGAGCGGGAAGCCGCCGCCGATGCCCTTGGCCGAGGACATCACGTCGGGCTCGATCCCGGCCCACTGGTGCGCCCAGAGCTTGCCGGAGCGGCCCATGCCGATCTGCACCTCGTCGAGGCCGAGCAGCAGGCCGAACTCGTCGCAGGTGGCACGCAGCTCGCGCAGGAAGCGGAGCTCGGCCGGGCGCACGCCGCCCTCGCCCTGCACCGGCTCGATCAGGATGCCGGCGGTGGCGGGGCCGATCGCGTCGCGCACCGCGTTCATGTTGCCGAACGGCACCTGGTCGAACCCGTCCACCCTGGGGCCGAAGCCTTCCAGGTATTTCGGGTTGCCGGTGGCGGCGAGCATGGCGAGGGTGCGGCCGTGGAAGGCGCCCTCGAAGGTGATGATGCGGAAGCGCTCGGGCCGGCCCGTCTCGGCCATCGCCTTGCGCATGGCCTTGATCATGCCCTCGTTCGCCTCGGCGCCCGAGTTGCAGAAGAACACGCTGTCGGCGAAGGAGGCGGCGACGTGGCGCGCGGCCAGCCGCTCGGCCTCGGGCACGCGGTAGAGGTTGGAGACGTGCATCACCTTGGCGGCCTGGTCGCAGATGGCGCGCACGAGGTGGGGGTGGTTGTGGCCGAGCGAGGAGGTGGCGATGCCGGAGCCGAAGTCGAGGAAACGTCGCCCGTCGGCCGTCCACAGACGCGCGCCCTCGCCCCGCTCGAAGGCGAGGTCGGCGCGGTTGTAGGTCGGCATCAGGGGCGTGATCACGGGGTCTCTACGATCCTCTCCGGGTGGTGGGTTCCCGGGCGGTGTGCCGCGGGAAAGGCCGAGTCTGGGGAGGCGGGGGCGGGAAGTCAAATGGACACCTCGAATGACGGGCCGGCTGGATGCTGCTGAGGGTCGTTGGGGGCGGCCGCGCTTGCGAGTGTGCCGGTTTCGAGCCTCTGCGGGGCTCTGCGGCGCAGGCTACGGGG